>JAMPCZ010000078.1 GCA_023665935.1 Muribaculaceae bacterium
TTTCGGGCTTCGCCCTCAGAATGACATGTACTTTTCAACGGAGTCAAAATTTTTATATTTACCCACGCAAACCCAGGAAAGACAAGCCTTAAAAGGTTACCCCCCCCCGATTTTCTTGATATTGTTGTGTTTCACCATCTTCTCTCTCCTTTTTCAATATATGATAATATTATCAATTAAGTACTATTTGATTGAATTACATACCCATGTATGATGCGAACAGTGGTAAATACAACGCTGCAGCAAGCACAAGTACGATAGAACCAATAACGACAAGCATAATCGGCTCAATCATTTTTGTCATAATATCAATAATGGTATCAAGTTGTTTATCAATATAATTTGTAGCCTGACCAAGCATATCGCCTAAACGACCTGATTGCTCACCTGTTGCAATCATAAACAAAATCATTTTAGGCATAGTTCTTGTCGAACGAAGTGCCGCAGACAAATGCTGACCTTGTTGAACCCTGACTGTTGCTTCCTCAACCCTGGTTTCCAAAGTGTGGTTCGTTAATGTCATATTGGACAGATATAAACATTCCAAAATCGGAACACCCGCATCATACGCAACCTGCATTACCGCAATGAAGTTAGCAAAATTTGAATACTGAATCAAATCTTGTACAACAGGAATTTTCAAAACAATTTCATCAATTTTCCATTTGCTGGGTTTCCAACGGAACAGAAAGTTGATAAAGAAAGTAATAGCAGCAAATCCCAGCGGAATTGTATACCATTGCTTTTTCAGGAACAAGCCCATTTCCATCAATACTCTTGTAATCCAAGGTAATTGCATCCCCATTGAGTCAAACATTTCTTTAAATACCGGGAATACAAATACCAACATGACAATTACAATGAACGCCGCCAAAACAATAACGAAAACCGGATACATCAAGGTTCCGATAACCTTACCGCGGATGGCATCTTGTTTGTTCAAAAGTTCCAACAAACGGTCAAGAGTTTTTTCCAATTCACCGGCATCTTCACCGGCTCTTACAAGACCGATGTAAACCTGTCCGAATTGTTCAGGATATTTTGCAACAGTACCGGCAAAAGTACCACCGTTCATAATTTGTCGTCTTAACTCGGTCGCACATTGGCGGATTTTTAATTTTGCCGCATCGTTTTCAATAAACAACAGGGACTCAATAATCGGAATACCAGCTGCAGCAAGAATTTGAAGAGTAGATGTAAAATCAATCTGCTCTTTAAGCCCCAGTTTTGGCATTTTACCTGCCATAGGCTTTTTAACATCTTTTTTGACGGTCTGCTCCTCTGAAATATCAGTAGGAGTAAACCCTAATTCACGAACCGCTGCACGCGCCTCTCTAAGGTCATCCGCCTCAACTTTACCTTTTACTAATTTATTTGCACTATCAATTGCCGTATAATTATAAATCGTCATAACTTCACCTATTCCCCAGCCATACCAAGAACTCTGACATATTCTTCAACCGTTGTCTGACCTCTTACGATGTGTTCAAGACAAGATCTCTGTAACGTTGTCATACCGCTTGCCACTGCACTTTCTTCAATTTCTAAATCATGCGCACCTTGTGCGATAAGTTTCTTAATTTCTTTTGTAATCTGCATGATTTCATATACGCCCAAACGTCCTTTATAACCCTGGAACCCACATTTGTTACAGCCTTTTGCCCTATAAACAGGAGTTTCCATAAGTTGTTTAATTTCCTCCGGATTTACAGAAACCATCCGAGCTTCTTCTTCGCTCATGTAATATTCTTCCTTACAGTCATCACAAAGTTTTCTGACAAGACGCTGAGCAATAACACCTGATAGAGTTGAAGATACCAAATAATCCTTCGCACCCATCTCTATCATACGGGTAACCGTTGCTGCAGCCGAGTTTGTGTGGACCGTACTTAACACCAAGTGACCTGTCAATGCTGCGGAAATAGCAATTTCCAAAGTTTCATAGTCACGGATTTCACCGACAAGAATGATGTCAGGGTCTTGACGCAAGATAGCACGCATGCAAGATGCAAATGTAATACCTGCTTTGGCGTTAATTTGGGATTGGTTAATACCCTCCAGCTTAATTTCTATCGGGTCCTCAATTGTTGTAATATTAACGGATTCATCATTCAAACTCTTCAACACAGAGTAAAGTGTAGTTGTTTTACCGGAACCTGTAGGACCTGAGGTAAGAATGATACCGTTCGGACAAGATACAATCTGTTTAACCTTTTGAATATCTTTTTCGTGAGCACCAATCAACTTGATTTCTTTATCATTAGAGGCAAGAGAAACCGCAGGTGCCAAAATACGAATACAGACCTTTTCCTTGCCTGAAACAGGAAGAGTGTTAATACGGAAGTCGTAAGAACAATCTTTGTACGAAATTGAGAACGTACCATCCTGAGGTCGTCTGTTTTCAGCAATGTTCATTCTTGCCATAACTTTAAAACGTGCAATTACAGAGGTTTCAACTTTTGCTGGAACATCCAGTACTTTTTGCAGCATACCGTCTTTTCTGTAGCGGACAATATACCCTGATAATCTCGGTTCTATGTGAATATCGGAAACTCTGTTGTCAATACCGTTTGTAATAATTTGGTTAACAAATTTAGCAACAGAACCCGTTGAATCTTGAAGTTCGGCATCGACTTGCTCCCGCAAAGTCGCTTCTTCTTCTGAATCAAGAGTTTCGGTTTTAATCTGTTCAATAATTTCTTCAGTCTGCTTCTTTTGAGCAGAAAAGAAGGTATTTAATGAATTCTGAAACTCGTAATGAGTCATCAACAACTGTTTCGGACTCAACCCTGTCAAATAGATGATTTCTTTCAATACATCCATTTTGATAGGTTTTACAACCCCTAAGACAAGAGTTTTGCCGTCTGAAGAAATCGGGATAACCGAATTTGCACGAATAAAATCTTCAGGCAGGATATTGACATATTTCTTTTGCTCAACCAACTGGGTAGCACTAACCAAATCATACCCCGATTGATCGTGCAATACGGATTTCAACTGATCAAGAGAAATCAACCCCATTTCAAAAAGCTGTGAACCGATAGGGGTGCCCGTACGTTTTGCAGAAGCCAAAGCCTTCATTAAGTCAACTTCGGAAACCAAACCTTTGGCAAGCAGGATTTCTCCAAGCTTGCCTTCAACTTTTTCTGTACCTTGTTCCGGTTTTGAAGTTGTTTCTGCGGACTCACTGACAACAGTTTCCTGCGGGAATAGTGAAGCTAACAAATCTTTTAAATCATCATCACCCACCAGCATAAATTTGATAGAATACTGAAAAATTTTCTTTAAAATATTGTTAATTTCATCTTTATTAGAATTTTTACCGACAGCTACGAAGAGAAAATTATCCTTGACACTAATAGGGACAAAGTAATGTTGTCCCATTAAGTCTTTATCAACTCTTTCGAGTATTTTTTTATCAATACTGTTTTTTAGTCTTAATATTAGTGCGTTCATTTATTGTTTAAAATACTTCTCTTCTTATATAACTGTTTCGGATTACAGCATTACATCGTCGGCAACAGAATCCTCAGTATCAACAACGATTTGAGGTGTAATCATGATAACTGTTTCTTCTTTACCTTTGGTTGTAGATGTACTTCTAAAGAACATACCGATTACAGGCAAATCACCTAAGAACGGAATTTTTGCAACAGATTTTGTTTCAGTTTCCTGAATCATACCACCGATAACAAGAGTTTCGCCGTCTTTGATACGAATACCTTTCAGGTTCAAGTCACTTCTTTGAAGTAATGTAGCAGCCAAGTCTTTTCCTGCTTCACCATCTGTATAATATTTATCCTTAATAGTTTTGTAATTTGGAGTAATATCCAAGGTTACATAACCGTCCGGACTGATAAACGGAGTAACTGTAACTTTAATACCGTTATCATCAGAAACCTCAACATCACGTTGAACTTGTGCAGCCATACCGCCGTTATCCAAGTATTGAGTTGTTACTTTTGATACATAGTCTGAAGTCAAGTCGATAACCGAAGTTTGTCCGCTTGTCAAAAGAACTTTCGGATTGGCTAATACACGACCTTTGTTATTTTCGATTAAATAATTAACCGCATAACTCAAGTGAGTACCCTGAATATTCTTACCTGCATACCCTTGAGATTCATAGCCGGCAAACGGAAAAGGTACTTTAGCCGTCGGGTGACCACCAGCCTCAGAATCCCAGCTATCAGTCTTCAATGTATAATAACCTTTACCTGCTAAGAATATAGGGTGTAAAGAGTCTGTTCTAAAACCTCCGCCCTTATCAGCATTGAATGAGAAGTTCTTACTGATATAAGACCAAGTGTTATCAAATGTTTTACTGCCTGATTCAGACAATGAAATAATTTGGATTTCTAAGAAAGCCTGCGGAGCTTTTTTATCGTTTGTAGCAATATAATCTCTAATCATATCAAGTTGAGATTCTGAACCGCCTAGAACCTGAATAGTACCCAATGTAGGGAAATATGATACAGAGAGGTTCAACAAAGGCAAACTGCTGAGTGAATAAGTTTCTTCATCACCGGAAGATTCTTCTGTTTTTTGCTGAGTTGAAAGCACACAAGCCAACTTACCGCCGCCGACTGCAATTGAACCGCCGCCGCCACCTGAAGAATCAGAAGAATCATCAGATGCAAAACCTGTAGGAACACCGGCTGCGCCGCCTGAAGATTGGTCAAAGGCGTCAACAATTGTCATTGACGGGAACAATGAACCGCAAATCAAAGCTGACATTTCAGCAGGAGTTGTATGGTTAACTTTAAAAGTTGTTAGTGTCGGTTTTTTGTCAAATTGTTCAACAACACGTTTTACAAGAGCAACGTCTTTTTCTGTACCTGTAACAATAAGCTCGTTAGTTGCCGGGTTTGTAGCTACAATAAAGCCTTTTGATATACCCGGTCTTACTGCACCTTTACCTTTTGGAGAAAAGATACTTTTATTCAGGAAATCAGACAGAACAAGAGCGTTAACATATTTTACCGGAACAATCGTAATATTTTGGTTTCTATCCGTCATACTCAAAGATTCTTCTTCGGTTGAAACAACCAAAGTATTTGCTTTGATATCGTAGTAGAGCTTAGAAGTTTTCACAACCAATTGCAAAGCTTCAGACAGCGGAACATCCACCAAATCCATTGTAACCTGACCTTCGATATCAGATGAGAAAATGATATTCATGCCTGCTTGATCAGCAAACATTCTCAAAACCTGCTTAACATCAGCATCTCTCAAACTCAGATTTACAACAGAATCACCGTTTGGAATCCCCTCTTCCATGTGCATCCCGACAGAAGAGTAACCTTCAGTTCTTAATTCCGGAGTTTGGGTTCCGTATCCGTTATAATCATCAAGTGCTAACCCTGCAGTAAATGAATTTGTTATCACAAAGGCGGATAACATAACACCTGCAATTAACTTTTCTCTAATTCTACTTTTCATATCTGCTCCTGCTTATTGTTCCTTTTATATTAACCTTTTCTACCACCAAATCTGTTTCTCAAATTGTATAAATCATTTTGAGATTTATCTAAATCAGCTTTTGAGAACAACTCTCCAATAGCCGCTGAATAGACATTTGAGCCTAAATTAACCGTAATCCAGGACGGATTAATTTCCATGACTTTGTATTCCTGACCGATAATCTTATCACCTTGTCTTACAAGATAATCCTTATCATCAACATTTATAATTGCGGAAGGACTTGTTTTGTTATACATGATACCGACAACTTTTGTCCTTGTAATCTTTGCCGCCGCAGCATCTGACGAAGCCAATGACGTAGGCGGAACCGGCAAATTAAAGCTGTACGGACTGATATCATCAGGTTCCCTGATTACCGTATTTCTTAGCTTTTCAATCTCTGCAATTTTTGCATTATAAGCACTAGCCTCAGCATAAGCAGAGCGTTTTGCATCCTCAAACGCATCCAATTCATCAGACGGCATAAACGGATCAGCCCTGCCGATTGACACAACATCATAAGAAACCATCTTACTTGCCTGCTTGTCATCAACCTCTAAATCCACAGTATTTTCAGGAGGAACACTTACGCCTTCATTTTTTGCAACTTCTTGAACTGGTGCCGGCTCAGGAACATCTGCAACATCTTCTTTTTTTGCACAACCAACCGCCAGCATACCCGCAGCAGCCACCGCAAGCAACAATGTAAATACAGCCTTCGCCCCTCCCGGCTTCAATATTGTATCCGTTAACTTTTTCATACTATAGTAGTCACTACCCATATTATTTCCCATCTACTTCAAGTCTTGTAATAATATTATACTAAAGCTCATTCTTAAGAGTATCAATCATTTAGTGTAATTTTAAATGACTGGTAACCCATACATAATCATATCATAATCTTTACGTTAAGGCAAAAATACAAACCGGTACTCAAATACAACGCCCAAAAGCCCAAAACTAAAGAATTATCAATAGTTTTAGACTTTTAATATTTTGTAACAGTCTTAATTTACGAAAAAATTTCAACCCATTGATTGAGAAATTATTTCCTTATAGTCAACCTTTCCAAAGCTCGAACAAAACGAACAATTTTAGCTTCACTATCAGCAGTAATCGAATCAACCAAAATAGTTTTACACCCTAAATTTTTGCCGCATAAAATGTCAGTTAAAGGTCTGTCACCAACAAGCACACAATCTTGAGGATTCAATCCATGTTCTGTCAAAAACTTTTGAACTCGCGCAGTTTTTGGTTTAGCTGCACAAAACAATGTCGGAAAATCCGAAACAGATTCAACTTTGCTGATATACTCAGGATTCTTATTATTTGAAACTACTGCAATAAAAAAATCCTTACGGACACACCCAAGCCAGTCTAAAATTTCCGGAGTATAACATCCTGATTTAGAAGCCATCAATGTGCTGTCCAAATCAAACAACATAGCTTTAATTCCGTCATTTTTCAACTCGGACAAATCTATATCAAAAATGCGTTTCAAATTATAATCAGGTTTAAGAAACATGCTCCTTTACTCCTACGGTTCTAGCCAAAGCTACTTCGCAGTCTTTAGGGTCTTGCGCAAACTTCAAATACACATCGGCATTAGTGTTCGCCAAATCCAAAGGCTGTCCTTTATCATCAATAATCTCAACAATTTTAGTAATAACTTGCTCGCTCGGTGTAATAATTTCAACTTCATCATTCAACAAAACTTTGTTTTTAATCTTGACAAAAAACAAATCATCCTCTCTATTAGAATCAAAAACAACTTGTGAATATTTTTTCTTATCATGGAATTCAAAAAGGAAATCTGCACCCGCAAGTCCTTTTGAGATATCATAACTGTAACTGTCAGAATTATTATCACCCAGCGCAAAACCGGTCGTATAACCTCTATTTCCGACTTTTTTGAGTTCTAAGAAATATTTTTCCATATCCGCATCAGGATTTTTCAAAATTTCATCAATAGCATTTCTGTAAGTTTTTGCTACCGCAGAAACATAATATAAGCTTTTGGTTCGACCCTCAACTTTGAACGAATCCACCCCGGCATCAATCATATCTTTCAAATGTTTTACAAGACATAAATCTTTCGGGCTTAAAATGTGAGAGCCTCTATCATCCTGATTGATTTCATAATACTGCCCCGGACGGGTTTCTTCAACAAGCTTATAACTCCACCTGCAAGGTTGAGAACAATTACCCGAATTAGCTTTTCTTTCTCCGTTAGTAAAATAATCACTCAAAAGACATCTGCCGGAAAATGATACACACTGAGAACCATGAATAAAGCATTCGACTTCCATATCCGGAACTTGACGTTTTATTTCTGCAATTTCAGGAATTGACAACTCACGCGCCAAAACAACTCTTGTTGCACCCATATCCTGCCAAAATCTTACGCATTCATAATTCAGAATATTTGTTTGGGTACTTACATGAATTTCCGTATCAGGCATATATTTTCTCAATAAACGCAATATCCCGAAATCGCTGACCAGCACTGCATCAGGGTTTGCATCCTTGATAATTTCCATACATTCTTCAAGATGCTTGATATCTTCATTGAAAGCAAAGATATTTAAGGTCATATAAGCCTTTGCACCCAATTTGTGCGCCAAATCGACAGCACTTTTCAGGTTTTCCAAAGTAATGATTTCACCTTTTCTCATCGCTCTCAAACTGAAATCGACAACTCCCAGGTAAACTGCATCTGCGCCGTATTTTACGGCATATTTTAACTTTTCCAAATTGCCCGCAGGCATTAATAATTCAACATTTCGCATAAGTCAATGATAATCTAAACTAAATTAATAATCAACCAAACAGGTGATGTTGTTTTGGCTTAAATATGGAAAATAGAATATATAGAAAACACGAGTTTATTTTATTGGAGAAAAATTTACATGCAAACCATTAACAATGCAACAAGCACTATTAAAGAAATTTGGTCTTATCAACACCCCGTTATGCACACTTGGTTTTTATTTAGTGCAGCATCATTAGGTTTCATGTTCACATTGCTTTTCTTCGTTTTATAAAAAGAAAGCAGCACAAAAGCACTTATTATATACATCCCCGAAAAATTCAGCAAGAACTTACACCAAGTTCTTGTTTTTGTATGTGTTATCAAAGAATCTTTTTAACTTATATATCATAATAGAGCACAAAACAACTGCCGCAAAACAAAGCCCAATCCAAAATCCGACCAGTTTTAAATTGTAGTTAAACGCCAAAATATAACCGACAGGAACCGATACACACCAATAAGCAAGGAAGTTCGCAAGTAAAACTATGTCAGTTTGCTTTACACCCTTACAAATACCTGCAAGAGCAATCTGCAATCCGTCAAAAATTTGGAACACAGAAAGCACAAATACGGCAGGAACCGCAATATTAAACAAGGCTTCATCAACAGTAAACACACTGACAATCGCTTTTGGGAACGTACAAAAAACAAGCGCGCTGCACATCATAAACCCGACAGCCATAATCGTTCCGACAAGCGAATATTTTTTCAAATCTTCAACATGCCCTGCCCCGTTTGCAAACCCGACTTTTACGGCAATCGCATTTGATACCGCAAAAACTACCATAAACGGAATTGTCGTCAAGGAACAAACTAAGTTTTGTGCAGCTGCATAAACACCGGCAACCCTGCCCATAAATATTGCAATACTGTTAAACGCAATAAATTCAACCAAAACAGCTAAAGATATCGGCATTCCTATTTTTAACAAGGCATCGTAATACCCTTTTTCATGATAATTATTAAACCTCATGTTCATGTAACAATACACAAGCAGAGCAAACGCCATAAAATATCTTACAATGAAGCTTGCAATAGCAAGCCCGACGGTTCCCAATGACGGTATCGGACCGCAGCCAAAAACTAAAACCCAATTCAGTACAAGGTTCAAAAACACACAAAAAATTGTAACCAAATTCGGAAACATTACGATTTCAAAAGCCTGCAAATACTCTTTCAAGCACATATGCAAATACGCACCGAACGTTGAAAATGCAGTAATCAGCATATATTTTTCGATATCGGGAATCAATTTTTCCTCAAACCCCAAATGCGG
>JAMPCZ010000079.1 GCA_023665935.1 Muribaculaceae bacterium
AACTATATTGTTGTCATTCTGAGGGCTTTAGCCCGAAAGAATCCAGCTGATAGTTCAAAAAGCTGGATTGCTTCGCATTCGCTCGCAATGACGACCCAGTTGCAAAATTATTTAATCCCTCGCCCCTGGTGGGAGAGGGGTAGGGAGAGGGGGCAAAAAGCCGCGTTCACTCTTGCAGAAACTTTAATCACCCTGGGCATAATAGGCGTAGTTGCTGCGATTACAATTCCGGGGTTGTTGACAGCTTATCGCAGAATTGCTTACCCAATGCAATTAAAGGCGATTTATAGCAAGCTTTTGGTTGCGCAAAAAACTATTAATGACGAGTTCGGTACACCTGACCAATGGTCATTTAATAAGTCTAGTGATGATAATGAAAATTTAAATGATGAGATATTTAACAGGTATGTAAAAGAATTAAATCCGAGTACTTACCTTGGACGTTTTGGGAATTATTATAAAAAAATATTATACTTCCCGACTTCGGTTTCTTTCTTAAACGGAAAACTTGAATCGGGTTCAATTCCGGGCTGGTTTGTAGGTAGAATGTATGAACCGGGATATTTCCGTGCTATGCAATTAAAAAATGGTGCTACTATTGCATTTTTTATTGCCAGTAGTCCTGGTGGAGCTAATTTTTGGAATTTGATTCTTCGGGGAGATTATGCTGCATTTTTAATTGATATTAATGGGAAATCAAAACCTAATACTTTAGGTCGTGATATTTTTGCTTTTTCACTCAAAGGCGGTTCAAATTCTATCGTTCCGTATATGTCTAATACTGATGACTGTAACAAAAACGGTGTTGGCTTGTCTTGTACTCGTAAAATTATGGAAGATGGCTGGAAAATGAATTATTAATTGTTATAATTTGTAACAAAAATAGGGCTAATCTGAATAATTTGTATAAAAATTTGTTTTATATAATGTGTAGGTAATTTTAGGTAGCTAACTATGATTAATTTTTCGCCGTGGTCGGATGATTTTTACAAGTTCAACAAAAAAGTTCATTCCTGTTCAGTTTCAGGAGGGGTGAGTGATGCAAGGCGTGAAGCAATACTGCGTAAGCTCAAGCAGCTTGCAGAAAAGATTAAACGGCTAATGGATCAGCTATCAATGGCAAAAACTCCGGCAGAAAAGAATTCTATCCAAATTCGGATAGAACAAACCCAGGTTGAAATGGCAATTTTAGAACGTGAATTAAATGCATAGTATTTATTGTGAAGTTTTGTAAAGTAGATGGGATTCAGCAATAATCATATTTTGCATAAAAAATATATATTTAGTATTTAAGATTTAGGCAATTTTTATCTCTTGATTTTGTTTATAAGAGTACGGGGATAACAACTCAAAGGGGATATTAACGAAAGGGGATAAAAATGAGTATTGAGTCAATTAGTCAAGTAAGGAACATTATGTTTTCGTGGTATAATCAGGATGCAGCTTATGCGCAGAATGATACAAAGAAGCCTTTGTTTGATTTTACATCAAGAGGATATCATACTCCGGGGGTATCCGTTGAAAAAGAAGAAGCTCCAAAAGAAAAAACACCTGTTGTTGCAGATGAAGAACCGAAAACAAAAGAGTCTGAAAAAGCTGCTGAACAACCTGTAACAAAACCAAAAAGTACTAAAAGAAATATATCACCTCAAGGCTGGTATCGTGCGAATAACGATTTAGACAGTAATGTTAAAGGAATTACTATTGCCAATATGAAAAAAGCTGAAGCTCAAGGTACAAGTGCTGCAACATTTGTCTTAGACAGAGTTTTGGGTACTAAAATGGGCAAAGTCCTTTCTGCTGCAGATAAGGCGGATTTGCTGGGCGAAATTATCAGAAAGAACCCAAGCGTATTTGACAAAGATGGCAAATTAAAAACTAATGCAAGAATTGAACGTTTGGATGTTCCTTCAATGGCGTGGTTGAAGAAAAAATATAATGTACAAGCAGGTGATAAACCGGGTACTTCAAAACCAAATAAGTCAATGGATGTAATTAGAGGAAATAATGGTTACTACGCAAAATTGACAGGTCCTGGTGCTTGGTTATATTTCAATCCTCAAGGAAAACAAATTACCGGAGATGAATTCAAGAAACATTGTCCGACTATTCATAAAAATATTCAAGATAATCAAGCTGTAGATGAATTCATGAGAAAATTGATGGCAGGACAAAATCCATTTGTATAATAATTCCAAGTAATATATAGATGTGGCGGCTGCGAAATTTCGCAGCCGCCACTTTATCTTGCATCTTGTAATTTTACTATATTTTACATATAATTTTTGTATGGAAAATATTAAAAAAATAAAATTAAGGGATTTTGAGATTGGCGGGGATAAATTAACTATTCTTGCCGGTCCTTGTGCTATTGAAAGCCAAGAAATTTTAAATGAAACCGCAGAGGGTTTGAAAGAAATTACGAAAGAATTAGATATAAATTTTGTATTTAAGTCTTCGTTTGATAAGGCAAACCGTTCGTCAATCACTTCGTTCAGAGGTCCAGGGATTGAAAAGGGATTGAAGATGTTGCAAGAGGTTAAGGATAAGTTTGATTTGCCGATTGTGACAGATATTCATACTCCGGAACAAGCGGCTATTGCTGCTGAAGTTGCTGATATTATTCAAATTCCGGCGTTTTTGTGCAGACAGACTGATTTGCTTGTATCTGCCGCAAAGACAGGTAAGATTGTTAATATTAAAAAAGGACAGTTTTTAGCTCCTGAGCAGATGGGAAGCTTAGTTAAGAAAGTTGAAGATTCCGGTAATTCAAATATTATGCTTACCGATAGAGGATCTTCGTTTGGGTATAATAATTTGGTAACTGATTTTAGAGGGATTCCGATTATGCAAAGTTTTGGATATCCGGTTGTTTTTGATGCAACTCATAGTGTTCAGTTGCCTGGTGCTAACGGTAATTGTTCAGGTGGAGACAGAAGATTTGTTCCTGTTTTAGCAAAAGCTGCTATGGCGGTTGGCGCGAATGTTTTATTCTTCGAAGTTCATCCGGAACCTGAAAAGGCACTTTGTGACGGACCTAATATGGTTGCGTTAAAAGATGCAAAAGAACTGTTTGCTATGTGTAAGAAAATATTTGAAGTTGTCAGAGGTTAGAGGTAAAAGTACGAATGATTTTAAAAACTTTTGTCGAAGGTCCTATTGATGCCAATAATTACCTTGTTATTGATGAAAAGTCAAAAGAGGCTGTGTTGATTGACTGCTCTTCAGCTCGTCCTGAGTTCATTGATGCGATTGACTCGTCTGATATAAATTTAAAGTATATTCTTTTGACCCACGGGCATTTTGATCATTTGCTGGGGGTGGACAAGTTCAAAGAAGTTTTTAGTGTCGACGCTTATGTAAATGAAGCTGATATGGAGCAGGTTAATTTGGTTCCTAATATGATGCAGATGTTTGCAGGCATGATGCCTGTCGTGATTTCGTCGATTGATAAATTTGTTAATGATGGTGATGAATTCTTTATCGGAGAAACAAAGATTAAGGCGATTGCTACTCCGGGACATACTCAGGGCGGTATGTGTTATCTTATCGACGGGAATCTGTTTTCGGGCGATACTTTGTTTCAATCAAGTGTCGGAAGGTGTGATTTGCCCGGCGGCAGTTTAAGCGATATTGCCGACAGCATAAAAAATAAATTGTTTACTTTGCCTGAAGAAACAGTTGTATACCCTGGTCATGGGGCAAAGACAACAATCGATTTTGAGAAAAAATATAATGAAATTTTAAATTATTAAAAAGGTCATTCTGGGACGATAAGTTTTGAGATTCTCCGCTACGCTCAGAATGACAAGGAAGAGTCGAAGAATCTCATATATAGGTGAAATCATGAAAGAACAATTAGAGAAAATTTATTCAGACGCGGCAGCAGATATTGAAAAGGCTCTTAGCGTAAAAGATTTAGAAGATATAAAATTCAAATATTTGAGCCGTAAGGGCGAGTTTAACGAAATAAAAAAGGGGTTGAAAGATTTATCACCTGATGATAAAAGAATAGTCGGTTCTTTGGCTAATGAAATTACCCAAAAACTTGAATCATCTATTTCGCAAAAGTTTAAAGTGTTTTATGAGCAGGAACTTAACAAAAAACTTGAAAAAGAGCGTATAGATGTTACTCTTCCGGGGCAATTTGTTCCTATGGGGCATGTGCACCCTCTGACTTCGACTACTAATGAAATCGTATCTATATTTCAAAGTTTGGGATTTTCAGTGGTGTCAAATGCTGATTCTCCTGAAGTTGAAACCGAATATTTTAACTTTGATATGCTGAATGTCCCAAAAGACCATCCGGCACGTGACATGCAAGATACCTTCTATACTGATGTTGCAAAGAATGTTGTGTTAAGAAGTCAAACTTCAGGTGCGCAAATTCACGCAATGGAAGGTCAAAAACCGCCAATCAGAGTTATTTCTCCGGGCAGAGTTTACAGAAATGAAAACGTTAATTCTCGTAAAAACAATTTCTTCCACCAAATAGAAGGGCTTTATGTTGATAAAAACATTACCTTCGGTGACTTGAAGGGTGTTTTGAACGAATTTATCAGATTATATTTTGGTGCAAGCCGTCCTACCAGGTTCAGAAGCAGTTTCTTCCCGTTCACAGAACCGTCTGCAGAAATTGATGTTCAATGTATTATGTGTGAAGGTAAAGGCTGCAGGACATGTTCAGGTACTGGCTGGTTAGAAATCTTAGGTGCCGGCATGGTTGACCCGAATGTGTTGAAAGGGGTTGGAATTGACCCTGATGTATATTCAGGTTTTGCGTTTGGTATGGGTGTTGAAAGACTTGCTATGCTTAAGTATGCAATTGACGATATCAGACTGTTCTTTAATAATGATGTCAGATTTTTAGATCAGTTCAAGGGATAATTTGTGAAATTTGTTCCTGAAATCGATGGGTTAACAGCAAACCATATATTCATATAATGCGGTAGTCGCAGCAAGAGAGGTATTTATGTCTGTAGTTATTATGATTTTACTTTTAGGATTCTTAATCCTTATTCATGAGTTGGGGCATTTTGTTGCTGCAAGAGCATTAGGAATAAGGGTTTCAAAGTTTGCTTTGGGATTTCCTATAGGGCCGACGTTATGGAGTAAAAAAATCGGGGATGTGGAATATCTGATTCATGCCTGCTTAATCGGCGGGTACGTTGCGTTTCCTGACGATGAAAAGGATTCCGATTTGCCGAAAGATTCAACGGAGCGATTTGTTAACAATCCTGTGTGGAAACGTATGGTTGTTATTTCTGCCGGGGTGTTTATGAATCTTGTTGTCGCATTCTTGCTGGTGTTTGTTGTTGCCGGTGTTTGGGGTGAATTACCTTCGGGTAAACAACAGGTTTTTGCGGGTAAAGTTTTGCAAAAGGCTGATGCTCCGGCTTATATGGGTGGGATGAAAGATAATGACAGAATACTTACAATTAACGGTTCTGAGATTAATTCAAGTTATGCGTTCTCTTTGTATATAAAAAACAGTACGGCATATGATGGCAAAATCGAGAAGTCTGTTTTGGATGATAATCTGAAAACGTTAGAAAAAATGAATCCGAAGCTGAATAAAGAGGGGGCTTTGCCTAAAGGTGCAGTTGTAAGTTTGCCTCAAAATCTTACTGAATCGGCGTTAAAACTTGATGATGATATTTTGATGGGCATGGCTTTTTATAAAGATAATCAGCTTCCGTTAAATGAAAATCAGGTAAGATTGCGTGATGATTTAATTGGTAAGAAAACTTATATTTCAGATGGTACGGTGACCTTGACTGATGTTGCGTATGCGATTTCTGATAACATAAGACCTTTGAATATTGTTGTTATGCGTGATGGTAAAGAAGTTTCGCTGAAAACGATTTATCCTGACAGATACGGTTTGATTCAGGTAATGCCGCAAGTGATGGCACTTACTGTTAAAACCAAAAATCTAAAAGATATTGTTGTTGAGGGTTCTTCTTATTTGTGGAAGCAGACAGTTCTGCAATTGAAAGGGTTTGGACAACTTATTACCGGTAAAATCCCGGCAAAAGAGGTTCATGGCATTGTTGCGGTTGCAAAAATCGGCGGAGATGTTATCAATAACGGCGGATTGCCTTCCGGATTACTTTTAACCGCGATAATTTCAGCTTGGCTTGCCATTTTGAATTTCTTTCCTATCCCGGCATTGGATGGCGGTCATATGATGTTTTTGATAATTGAAAAACTCAGAGGCAAGCCGGTCAGTGAAAAAGCTATTGAAATTTCAAGCTCTATTTTCTTTGGCGCGATTGTAGTTTTGGCATTGCTGCTTATTGCAAATGATATCTACGCGTTGATTATGCACAAGATATAATGGTAAAATTTATGCTTAAAGCTGAATCGAAATTTTGCCATTCTGAAAAAGCTTGCGATAGAAGAATTTATTGTTCAAATTCGAGATCTTTCGGATAAATCCTCAGGATGACATCTGTTTCTTCCTGTGGTAACGATTATTTATGATACGTTTCACCCTTGATGATTTTGAATGCGCGGTAAATCTGTTCAACAAGGATAAGTCTTGCAAATTGGTGGAGGAATGTCATTTTTGACATGCTTAATTTGAAATTAGCACGTTTTGAAACATTTTTTCCGATTCCGCATGAGGAACCGATAACAAACACTATTTCTGCAGTTCCGTCGTTTGTAAGTTCAGTAATCTTTTGCGCAAAATCTTCACTGGACAGTTGTTTTCCGTTTATTTCCATTGTTATTACGTAATCTGTAGGTTTGATATTTGAAAGGATTTTTTCACCTTCTTCTTCCAGGATTTTTTCAGTAAGATTTTCGTCCTTAATCTCTATCGGTGTAAGTTCCAGTATTGAAACAGAAGCATAAGGAGTAAGACGTTTCATAAATTCGTCTATTCCTGCTTTCAAAAATTTTTCTTTAATTTTTCCGAGTGCGATTATTTTAATTTTCAATTTTTGTATTGTAACTTTCTATATAAATTGAGCGAGAAGGAAACGCAAAATCAATGCCGGCTTCTCTGAATTTTTGTATTACAGTACCGAGAAATTCTCCGCGGATTTTAAGAAATTTCTCGTATGAGCCTGATTTTACGTATCCGCGAAATCTTACGTTTATTGAGCTGTCGCCCAGGTCGTGTATTGCAACCGTGAATTCATTGTGAATTTCTTTGTGTTCTGTTGCTGTTTCTTTCAGTATATTTTGGGCGAGTTGTATTTTTTCATTATCAGTTGAATAAACTATGCCAAAAGTTATATTGAGAAATCTTTTCTTTGCCCGTGAAACATTTGTAATGACGGAATTTGCGGCAACATTATTTGGAATACTTATCAAAAAGTGGTCTAAATCTCTGATTTTTGTTGAGCGGATATTAATATCTTCAACGTATCCTTCTATGCCATTAATTTTGACGTAATCTCCGATTTTATAAGCGTGATCTGACAGGATTTCAAGACTCCCAAAAATGTTGGCTAACGCGTCTTTTGCTGCCATACCAACTGCAATACCTCCGATACCGAAACCGGCAAGTATTGAGGATACCGAGTAACCTTGGCTTTGGAGGAGTCCTGTTATTGCAATAAATATAATTACAGCTTTCAGTAATTTTATAATTATTGGAACAAAACGCAAAAGCGGGGAATTTGCTTCCCTGTTTTTTATTTTTTCTATTATTTTTTTATCTATAATATCAATAATCGTGAACAGTACAATGATTAGAATGAGGTTTATACCTAGTGCGATTAGTCCTTTTTCCCAGTTTGGCATTGTTTTATCCTTTCATTTATTTTATTATAGGGTATAAATATATATAAAAAAGACTATGTAAATAATTAATAAATATTTTTATTAATTGATAAACTTTGGTAAAATAGGTTATGAGAGGGATATGTACAAACACACGATAAAAATAGCTGTTTTAGTAATAGTTTTATGTTTCGGGTTTTTCTTGGCGAAGGTTTATCAGCCGGCGGGAAGGACTGTGCGTATCTATAAGAATGCATTAAAAGATTATGATAATGAAAATTTTTCAAATTCTTATTATCTTTTTTCAAGAGTCGGTTATCTTTCAAATTTGAAACCTGCAGCTCTTTATCGCCAGGCGTTATGTGCAAAGGCGTTAGGGGATAAGAAGACCGAATTGAAATGCTATAGAAAGCTTATCAAGTTGTATCCGGGCAGCAAATTAAGCATGGAAGCAAGGTATCAGGCGGCGCAGTTGATGATTGATACTAACCCGAAATTGGCTTACAGGTACTTTAAAGCTGTTTCAAAATCAAATTTGGATGAGGATTATAAAATAGCTTCGGCTTTTTATGTGGCAAAGATTCGTTCGGCGGGTAAAACTTTCTCAAAAAAAGGGATTAAGCATCAAGAATCGGTTGAAATAGAGGATGCCTTCCGCAAGTATTTAGAGCATGCTCCGGATGGGCGTTTGGCGGTTAATGTCGCAAAATCCTGGCAGCGATTTAATCCGAATTTGACTGATGCAGATTCGGTGCTTGTTGCGCGGGCTTATTATTTAGCTTCAATGTATGAGGAAGTTTTGGAAGTCTTGAAAAATGTTAATCCGAAATTGTCGTGGGGGCTGGCTGCGTGTGCTGATTTTGCTCAAAATAATCAGGATAAAGCCTTGAAGTCAGTCGAAACCGGGGTCTTAAAATATTCGGATTTTGTTAGTGATGAAGATTATCGGATGGCAGTTGATACATATTTAAAATCAGCACAAGAAAATGAACAGTATTCCTATATATCAAAATTATTCACCTTAGCAAAAGGTAAAAATAAGGATTATGTATGGAATTTGAAATGCTCGCTTTCCCCTGATTCAGAGAAAGTTCCTTGTTATAACTCGCTGTATTCAAATTATCCTGATGGTGAGTTTGCAGAGGCTGCATTTTTAGAACTTTTCCAGGTAGAACTCAAAAATAAA
Source organism: Muribaculaceae bacterium (assembly GCA_023665935.1). Classification (GTDB taxonomy): domain Bacteria; phylum Cyanobacteriota; class Vampirovibrionia; order Gastranaerophilales; family Gastranaerophilaceae; genus Zag111. Next base: position 8,924 of record JAMPCZ010000079.1, read on the forward strand.
AACTATGCGGCAATAAAAAATCTTGCGCATGATTATAAAAACAGATTCCCGGATTCTGAATCTGCCGCGGAAGTTATGTTTTGGGCGGCAAAAGTTAATTTGAAATATTCAAGGAAAGCTGATGCTATAAATATTTTTAACGAAATCATAAATAAGTTCCCGGATTCATACTATGCTTATCGTGCGTTTTGGATTCTGAAAGGAATTTCGCCGGCGGTTATAAAAGCCTCTTTAGAATATAAACCGGTGGTTTATCCTTATAAATACCCTTCAAAGGGTGATATTATGCATACTTTGCTTTCGGTTGATGACTATGACATGATTGCAAAATTTTCAAATGATGAGTTTATTAAAAGCTGGGTAGAGTACAAGAAAGGGCATTATTCGGAATCTTCCCGTATGGCGCGTGATGCGATGGCTAAGCTCAAGGAAAAGCCGGTAAAAGGTGATTTGAGATGGCGGCTTGTTTATCCGCAAAATTATTATATTCAGGTTCATCGTTATGCTGCGGAGTATAATAATAATGATGCGCTGATTATGTCTATTATCAGAGAAGAGAGTTATTTTAATTCTGAGGCTCAAAGCGGAGTGGGTGCAATCGGTTTGAT
>JAMPCZ010000007.1:0-24849 GCA_023665935.1 Muribaculaceae bacterium
CTACCGCTGAAAGTTACGGTTCTTTTGAGAATATTTTTGCGGTGCACGGTGACTTTTTTAATTCATTGAAACCGTATTACATGACAGAGGATTATATGTTTGTCCATGCCGGAATCAGGATTGGTGTTCCGTTAGAAGAGCAGAATTTGGTTGATATGGTTTATATTCGCGGAGAATTTTATAATCATAAGCACGATTTGGACAAAAAAATAATATTTGGGCATACAGAATTTGAAAAACCGCAGCTTTGGAGTGACAAAGTTTGTATTGACACAGGCTGCGGTAAGTTTAAAGATGCTCCGTTAACAGCAATTGTGATTGAAGATAATCAGGAATTTTTCGTTAACTCTTACGGAGATTAATTCAGTTCATTGCGAAAATTATTACAAAGTGTTGTTGGGCTGGAAAGTCCAACCTGCTATGTTATCCTGAACTTGTTTCAGCGTCTTCAAGGATTTAAATTTTGATACTTTCTCCAAATATTTGTTTGCCAATATCACGGATTTTATTATTAAGTTCAGCAGCTATTTCTTTGTTTGTGATTTTTGTCTGTCTATCAAGATATTTAGCGGCATCTTCAAGAGAGTTATCGTTTCTGCTAATGTAGTTTATGACTTTCATTTTTCCGTTTTGTGCTATTTTATCTTCACCTTTAATTTTTTCATGTAAGTTTACATAACCCATACCCTTTTTGCAAAGGTAAACGTAAGCTAAATTATTTAACGTTGGTCTGCCTACATACCCTAAAGCCTTAATTGTACCGTCAGGTATGTAATGTCGATCCTGACAAAAATCTGAAGATGCATAAAGTTGGTTTCCTTCTTCCCAAGTTTTAACTTCGTCATCTTCTCCGTTATTTAATAATACCTCTAAAGAGTTGATTACAACACGTTTTGAATCAAGATTTTCAGTGTCAATTGTACTTTTTAGTATGTTTTCTAATGTTGTTGTAGGGCTTATTTTTGATGTGAATGCCATTGTGTGTTTATTAGAAATTTGCATGTTTATACTCCTTTTTTATGCATTTACGTTATGTATAAAACTTCTAAAAATAAATTTTGCTATCTTTATTGTAAAGTAGGTTTGGCTGGTAAACCCAACCTACAGTTGACAAACTTTCTTCTCGTCGTCAAATGCATAAAAAAAGAAGGGTAAACCCTTCTTTTTTTATGCGCTTGGCGCGATTCGAACGCGCGACCTATCCCTTAAAAGGGGAGTGCTCTACCTGCTGAGCTACAAGCGCATATATCTATTTATATTTCCCAGCTAACGGATTTCCCGTATGAACTAATATTAGCAAGAACATTTTTTATTGTCAACAACTTTTTCTAAAAATTTTTGAAGACTCGAAATCCGAGTCTTCAAATCAAATATCGACGTATTTTTTTGCGCATTCAAACATTGAATTTATCAGAGCTGCGTTACTGTTTAGGTTCATGCCGTTGGTTTCTAAAACTTGTTTAATACGCTCTTCCCAAATGTTATATATGTCATTTTTGTCCAGGTCTAAAATTTGTCCAATCATTGATAGTTCTTTAAAATCTATTGGAATGGGGTAAGCCCCTCTTAGCATGTCTACGATTTCAACTCTCTTTTTGCGCGGGAATGCTTTTAGAAAAGTTACTATACTCATCTTTTTTTCTTTAATCATGCTTTTTAAAAGTTCTATAGTATCATCTTTTAATATAGGTTCTTGCGGAATTTTATACTCTTCAAATTCTTCAGGTTCAATATTCATAACTGTTGCGATACGTTCTAACGTTGTACTGCGCGTTGAAAACGGGATTGTTTCGTCTATAAGGTTGTAAACATATGACAAAGTTACTCCAATCATTTCTGCAAAGTCTTTTTTATGTAGCGAATTCTTTTCTAAAAATTCCGCTACTTTTTGAGAACTTTTTTGTGTTTTAGTTTCGTTTTTCATAATTTTTACCTCATTTTCCCTTAATTTAGTTATTATTTATTAATTTGTTAAGCTTACTCTTTCTACTCCATTATGGTAATTTTTATTTACGTTAAAATATTAATTACAGATTGATATGAATTTAGAGGATTATATTTTATGAAATTAGTTGTCGGACTCGGAAATGTTGGTGATAAATATTGTTTTACAAGGCACAATGCAGGGTTTATGGTTTTGGATAAGCTTGCATTAGATAAAGGTGTTAATTTTAAGCTGGAAAATAAATTTAAGTGTTTTATTGGTAAATACAAGCATGGGTTTGAAGATGTCATGCTCATTAAACCGACTACTTTTATGAATTTGTCAGGGGAGGCAGTGCAGCTTGTCATGAATTATTACAAAATTGATGTGGATGATGTGATTGTTGTTTATGATGATCTGTCTTTGGAACTCGGTAAAATCAGATTCCGACCGAATGGTTCTGATGGCGGGCATAACGGAATTAAATCTGTTCTCAAATGTGTAGGAACTCAGAGTGTTCCGCGACTTAAGATTGGTATCGGACCGCAGCCGCCAATTCCTTCCGAAACCTTTGTTTTACAAAATTTCTACAAAGATCAGCTGGAAACACTTAAACCGGTTTTAAAACGTGCGGTTGAGGGGTTGGAGTACTATTTTGATAATGGCATGCAATCTGCACAAAACCGCTTTAATTAGAATTGAATTAAATGTCATTTAATGTTATAATAAGTGGGCATAAAGAGTTATTTTAAAGGAGCAGAGCACATGAGTTTACAGTTAGCTGAACAATTTGAGGCAAATGAGCAATACGAACAGGCGTTTGAAGAATATAAAAAAGAATACGAACAAAACACCGATGATTTAGGGCTTTTAGAAAGATTAGGGCATTTGTCTTTAATTTTAGATAATAAAGAGGCTGCTGCCGGGTATTATTATGAAATCTTAAAACGTGATGTTGCTAATCCGCTTGCTTATGAGCAGTTGATGTCAATTTATGAGTCAACAGACAGATACAAATATTATATTTACAGAGGCAATAAGAATTCTCTTGAAGGTAAGCTGGAGTTTGCAATAAATGATTTTAAAAAAGCTTTGACTTATGCTGAGGATGATGAAGCTCAAGTTGTTATGACAAGATTGACTTTGGCGAATTTATATCGTCAAACAGGTAATAGCCTTAAAGCAATTGATGAATATAACATGATTTTGGAATACGATAATTTGCATGAAGATATTTTCTTGCAGCTGGCTGATATTTATATGCAGGACGAAGCTTATCCGAGTGCGATTGATGCTCTTATGCGTGCAAAAGAAAAAGGTTTTGATACAGACAGGATAAATGAAGGGCTTGCCGCTGTGTATTTGAAAAGCGGAGATGCCAAAAATGCGATTGCCTGCACGAAAGATGAATTGTTGAAGATTCAATGTATGCTTGAACTTGGGCAAATAGAAGATGCGTTTGGCTTGTTAAACAATTTGCCGGATGAATATAAAAATTCTCCGAAATATTTTACACTTCAAGCTCAGTATTGCTACTCTTCAAAAGATTTTGAGAAAGCTCTTAAGTATGTGGATGAATATAATAAAGTAGAACCAAATTCTCCGTTGACCTATCAAATGCGTGCTTTGGTATATGAAGAAAGCGGAGATGAATATAACGCTCACTTAAACTGGGGACGTTATAACATGCTGCGCGGCAATACTGATATTGCAATCAATGAATTTTTGAATGCTACTCAATTGAACTCGGATGATGTTAATGTTTTATTTACATTGGCAGATTTACTTACATCTCAGGGTGACACAAACCATGCAGCCGAGTATTATGAAAAAATTTCAAGAATTGAGCCTGAAAATAAAGAAGCTTTACGAAAACTGGCTCTATTCAGGGAAAGCATAGGTGATTACAGGGCTGAGGTTGAGTATCTTGAAAAAATCTATGCCGTTGATAAGAACGATTTGAACGCATTGAAGGCTTTGGCTAAAGGTTATGAAAAAATCAAGGCTAAGGATAAGGCTATTGCGGCTTATAATAAATTTATTGAACTGGTAAAAGATCCGGCTGAGTATCAGTTAATCAAGGACAAATTAGATAAATTGGATTCTGCTCAAATGGAAGAATCAGAAGGGCTGATTGATAAAATCGTAAAATTCTTTAATCGCGGTTAATATCATTAACTTTTATCACATTTTTTCAAAAAAGGAGCCGGTTTTGGCTTCTTTTTTTGTATAATGATATTAAGAACAGCGAAGGGGTAGCATGAGTAGATTTATTGGAATTTTGGGAATTATTTTTATATTTGCACTGGCATATTTGATGTCAAATAACAAAAAGGCAATCAATTATAAAACCGTCGGCACAGGTTTTTTGCTGCAGGTTTTACTTGCTGTGTTTATTTTTAAAATCCCGATTGGACAAAAAATATTTTTGCTTATCGGACAATTTATTCAAAAGCTCCTTGAGTTTGCAAAAGAAGGCGGTTCGTTTGTATTTGGCGGATTAATGAGTGAAAAGTTTACTCAAATATTTACTGCAGGCGGTAGTATTTTCGCGCTCCAGCTGATATGTTCTACCGTGTTTATGATGATTTTGGTTAATATCCTTTACCATTACGGAATTATGCAGCGTATTGTTGCTGTGCTTGGCAAGGGAATGAATAAAATTATGGATGTGAGCGGGGCAGAAGCCTTGTCTAATGTTGCGAGTGCTTTTGTCGGTCAAATTGTTGCGCAAATTATGATAAAACCGTATTTGGCTAATTTAACCCGCTCAGAATTGCTAGCTTCTATGTCCGGTAGTTTGGCTTGTATATCAGGAGCTATTATGCCTATATATATCGGTATGGGCGTTCCTGCTGTTTATCTGCTTGCCTCATCTGTGATGGCTGCGCCGGGCGCGCTTGTTATTTCTAAAATCATTTATCCTGAAACAGGGAACCCTGAAACAAGTAAGGATTTTAAAATTTCTGTAAGCAAGCGTCACAGAACTCATGTTAACGTATTTGATGCGATTTCATCGGGTGCATCTGACGGTATGAAGGTTGCGATAAATGTTGTTGCTATGATTTTAGCTTTAGTTGCTCTTGTTGCTTTGATTGATTGGTTCCTGGGCGGAGTTGGTAATTTGATTGTGAAATATCTTCACTTCAATTTAATATCTATCGGATTGGACTTAAGCCATCTTTCTCTAACTATGATTTTAGGTAAGATTTTTGCGTTGTTTGCGGTTCTGATGGGGGTTCCATTATCTGAGGCAACAACTGTTGGCGGATTGATGGGAACAAAACTTGTTTTAAACGAAATGGTTGCATACGTTGGTTTAACAAATCCCGATTTAGTACTTTCACCTAAGTCTTTTTTGATTGCCAGTTTCGCGCTTTGTAGTTTTGGTAATTTTGGTTCTATCGCGATTTTACTTGGCGGTATTGGTGAATTGGCACCGAATCAAAGAAAAAACCTGGCAAGACTTGGCGTCAGGGCTTTGATTTGCGGGACTTTAACCTGCTATATGTCAGCGTGCATTGTCGGGATTTTGTTTAATTAACAAATTTTAAAATTTTTACATTCACTAATTTTGCGATATAATTTATCTATGGAGATTGTAAGAGAACTAAGAGAAATTCCAAATTTATCGTTAGCACTTGGATTTTTTGACGGAGTGCATCTTGGGCATCAGGCTGTAATCGGTTCTGCTGTCAGGGCGACCGAATATACCAAACACGGTTCTGCTGTTGTTACTTTTAAAGAGCATCCGTATTGTTATTTCAAGGGTGAATCTCCTAAATATATTCTCTCGAAGGAGGATAAATACAAATCTCTTGAAAAGCTCGGAGTTGATTACGTAATTGAGTTGGATTTCGGACAGGTTTGTCATATGTCACCCATTGAATATTTGGAAAACGTTTTGGTAAAATATTTTTCTCCAAAAGTTATTTCGACCGGTTTTAATCATCATTTTGGGGTTAATAAATCGGGGAATGTGTTGTTTTTATCAGAATGTCAGGATAGATTTAATTATTATTATATTGCGACTCCGCCTGAAATGATTTTCGGCGACACCATTAGCAGTAGTGCAATCAGACGTTTTATAAAAAACGGGATAGTCGATATGGCATCTTCAATGCTGGGGCGCAAATTTGCAGTATCAGGCGAGGTTATAAGAGGTCGTGAACTTGGCAGAACAATTGGTTTCCCAACGGCTAATATTTTATGCCCTGCTGATATTATTGAGCCTCCGTATGGGGTTTATGATGTGGATGTAGAACTTGATGACGGAACAGTTTATCGCGGGCTTACAAATTTTGGTGTTGCACCAACGGTTACGGATAACGGTTCTGCTGTGATGGAAACTTATCTTTTGAATTTTAACGGTGATTTGTACGGGAAAACTATTAAGCTCCATTTTACACGAATGATTAGACCTGAAATTAAATTTAACAGTTTGGATGATTTGAAAACTCAGATAGATTGTGATATTCAATCAATGATGTAATTTTAGTCAAAATTTTTGTCTTGTTGAATATGGTTCAGAAGTTTTAAATTTTTGATACGAAAAGGGCGACAGCTTTAGCTGTCGCCCTTTTCTCAACATTGAAATATATATTATAATTCAATATTCTCAGCCAAGATATCCATTTCTTCTGCTGAACCGTAAGCTGAACGGCAGCCGCAATCTACATAGATAACTTCGCCGGTTGTACCTGTTGAAAGGTCAGAAGCCAAGTATAAACCGGCTTTTCCAACTTCTTCCAATGCAACATTTCTGTGAAGTGGAGATCTTGCAACAGCAGCTTTAAGCATTTTTGAGAATCCGTTGATACCCATTGAAGCCAATGTTTTTACAGGACCTGCAGAAATGCAGTTTACTCTCACGCCTTTTTTACCAAGGTCAACGGCTAAGAATCTCATTGATGATTCTAATGCTGCTTTTGCAACGCCCATAACGTTGTAGCTTGGAACAGAAAGAATTGAACCAAGGTAAGTTAAAGCGAAGATTGAACCGCCTTCGTTCATAAGAGGTTCTGCGTGGCGGCAAATTGTAACCAAAGAGTAAGCACTTACGCCCAAAGCTGTGTCCCATCCGTCTTTTGATGTTTCAACAAATCTTCCCATCAAGTCTTCTTTTTTAGCAAAAGCAACTGCGTGAACTACGAAATCCAGTTTGCCATAGATTTTTTCGCATTCTTCAAAAACGGCTTTTACTTCGTCTTCTTTTGTAACATCACAACTCATGATTAGTTTTGCATCCATACCTTCTGCAATTGGGCGAACCCTTTTTTCCATAGCTTCACCGGCGTATGTAAATGCGATGTCAGCACCTGCATCGTGTAATTGTTTTGCAATACCGTAAGCAATCCCGTGAGTGTTTGATACACCAAAGATTATACCTTTTTTACCTTTCATTAAATCCATTTTAATTTCTCCCTAACTTATTACAATAATTTACTTTTCTATGATACCAAGAACACGAAAATTAGGCAAATTTGTAACATGTAAACAAATGTAAACAAAGCTTGAACTTGTGAAATCGGGCATTTCTAAAAGTTTTTATATATATAAGAGAGATTTAATTTGGAGAGCTTAAATAAGTGAGCATTAATGGCGTAAATTCAAATCAAGATATTCAAAAGCTTTTGAAGCTTATGAAAAGCGCACAAGGCAAAAAAGCCGGTGCCGCTAATAAAATGCCTGCTCATTTAACAATGACCGGTTCTATCTTTAACGCTCCGGGATTAGGTAATACTGCAAATACAATCAGCTCAGTTCATTCAAATAATGAATTGAGAAATAAACAAGCTGCAAGACTTGACAATGCTCAAACTACAGATAATGTTTTGAAAGCTAATACAACTAAAGCTGTTTCAGATGTTTCAAAAACCGATGCTGCTTCAAAATCAGATAAAACTCAAGAAACTCAAGGGCAGCAGTCTGATGAAAAACAAAACATTGATATTGCAAATTATGATTATGACAATCTTACAGATGTTTCAGATTCTGAATTGAAAGATTTAAAAGATGCATTGACAGAAATGAAAGGTGATATTCCAAGATTTTTGGAAGTTGGTATTGATAAAAAATTATCAAAAGTAAATTCTGAAATGCAAAAAAGACTTTCTAACGACCAAACTACCGGCACTGAAGAAACTCAAGCTGCAGATAAAAAAGAAGATAAAGAAATGAATGAAGCTAACGGTAAAGAAGCTGTTTCTGATTCAAATTCTTCTAAAAATGATGCTCAATCAGCTACTTCTCAAACTGAAGCCGGTACTCAAAAAATGAATCAGACCGAATCTAAAATGAAATCTTTGGATTCTAAAATGAAAAAAGATACCAAAAAGATGGAAAAACAGATGAAGGCTGAGCAAAAAACTATTGAAAAAGCTCAAAAAGAAATGCAAAAAGAAGCTGCTAAGATTGAACAAGTTGCTGCAGAAAACGAAACAATTAGCGACGAAATTTCTGAACAAAATGCACGCTTGGAAGATACTTCAATTTCAGCAGAAGAAAGAGAATCAGTATCTTCTCAAATTCAAGCAAAATCAACTAAACTTCAATCTAACCAATCTGTAATTGGTCAATCTAATGTTAATATTTCAAAAACAAGAGCAACTACTAATAAAAGAATCAGAACTTTAGCTACAACTTCAAGAAGTTTCCAAAAGATTCAAAAATCTAATATGAAAGCTGTCAAAGCTGCTCAAGAAGAATCAAGCGGAGTAATGAAAGTTGCAGAAAAGACTGATGAAATTTCAACTTATACTCAAATGGCTGGTCAAGCTACCAAATATCTTGGAAAAGGTATGCAGCTTGCAGCAAAACCGATGATGTGTTCACCTTGTCCTCCCGTTGCCGCTGTAGGTAATGCTTTGAATGTTGCTGGTGGTGTTACTGAAAAAGTCGGTTATGTAACTGAGATGGTTGGTCAGTATGGAAAATGTGCGGCAAGTTTGACAAAAACTGCCTGTTATGCTGCAGATGGTAACATTGCAGGTGCTTTAATGTCAGCAGGTGCAGCAGTTCAATCAGGATTGGCAGCCGGTCAAGCTACCGCAAATCTACAAGAATCATTTAGCAGTATTGATAAATCAGTTGCGGCTGCTAAACAAGCGGGTGAAGCTGCAAGAGCAGCAAAAGATGCTGCTTCGGCACAACCTGCAGGAACAACACCAGCAGGTGGTTCTCAACCAGCAGGTAACAAAGGTGGCAGTTTTAAAGATTTCTTTAAAAATAATGAGAAAATGGGTAAAGTTATGGAATTCGGAACTTTCTTACAATCAGCCGGTTCTATGTTAGGTCAAATGAATCAAGGTCAAACCGGTACAGTAGTAAGAGGACGTACTTACAGACAACAAAGAATCGGAAGAAGACAATTCAGATAAACAATTCAATCCCCTCCTGTGATAAGAGGGGTTTTATTTTATGTCATTGCGAGCGTATGCGAAGCAATCCACTGTAAACTCCAGCAAAGATTAACTGGATTGCCACGTCGAAACTTCGTTTCTCCTCGCAATGACGACCCCATTGAAAATTTGCTGTCATTCAAGATTCTTCGGTTACATGCACCCTCAGTATGACCATTATCGTCATTGCGAGCGTATGCGATGCAATCCAGCTTTTTAAACTATCGGCTGGATTCTTTCGGACTAAAGTCCTCAGAATGACAGGAAGATAGTGGCTCTAGTACCTGCTCAGGATGACATGCATGCTCTCATTCCCTCTCCTTTTGTGACACTAGTCGAACCGGCGAAGGAAGGAGCCGTGTGAGCCTGCGTGCCGAGTGGCTGAGGGGTAGGGTGAGGGTTTATTGTCATTCCGGGCTCCAACCCGGAATCTATCAATGTTGGTTTATGCCGTAGAGCATTTCCCTTGAATTGAATAGACCCTGAATCAAGTTCAGGGTGACCCCCTCCCCTTTACTTCCCCTCACCCATTCGGGAAACAGAATCACGCAACTCTCAAGTTCGTTGGTTCTTCTTGTTCCGCAAGGGACGGGGATTAAATAACCTTGCAATAAAGTCGTCATTGCGAAGGAGTTTACGACTGAAGCAATCCAGCTTAAACCTATCAGCTGGATTCTTTCGGCTAAAGTCCTCAGAATGACAGGACGATAGTGGCTCTGCTCTGTGTCCTCAGAATGACCTGTTCTGTTTTAGCTTGATAGTTTTGTTTTAAGTAAATGGTTGTCTGATTCTAAAACTACGGTTAAGTATAATATTTCCTTTGTGAATTCAAAATCTGTTGTTGTATACTTCGCTCCGGCGCGTGTGTCTGTTCTTGACACGATTTGAACCTCTGTTGGTATATTTATCCCGCCATAAACAATGTTAATCGGGATAATATCGCCTTCATTAAGTGTATTGTTATGTTTTATTGCTATTCCACCCCTGGATATGTCTATAACGCCGCCTGCACGATTATCGCTGGAGGTTATTGTTACAGGTTTAACAAGCTCGTTATTTGCGTACCTGTCATATTTGCGTCTATCTTGAATGCTCTCAATTCTACTGCTACTTTCTTCTGTTGAAGTTTCATTTGCGGCATTTGCAGGATAAAATATAAAATTCCCGCAAACTACGGTTAATAAGACTGTTCCTACCAATATATTCCTAATCATATCTTTCATACAGTTATTATAATATCTAAAAATAAATTATTTTGCTAACAAAAAACGACCTATTTTTTGAATAGGTCGTCTTTATTATATTTTGACGTATTATCTGAATGATAATGAATCGTTGCCTTCAAGCAGGATGTTTAAGTATAGCAGTTTGTTTGCGGTTGCCTTATCAAGGTTTACGAAGGATGCACCTGCTCTTGTTGATGATGCGGTTACAACTTTTACATCTGCCTTGATGTCAAGGTCTGCGTATGTAAGGTGTACCGGTACAACGTCGCCGACTTTCAGTTTGTTGCTGTGAGCTACTGCGATACCGCCTCTTGATACGTCCAGCAGCTCGTCAATTCCGTTGTTTGTTTTTTCCAACATTACCGGATGTTCGTTTGATGCGATTCCGAATCTCATATATTGACGTTTGTCTATTGCTTCAACATCAGTATCATCAACTTTTTTCCAGGTAACCTTGCCATCAGGATTGTCAATTGTTGGGGTATCAGGTTCTGGCTGTGGTCCGGGTCCAGGGCCAGGTCCCGGTCCCGGCGGTGTAACCGGAGGTACATACGGATCGCCGCCTTCGTTTTTGACTATAACTAACGGTGTTGCATCAACATTTCCGTCATCAGGGTCAACTACGCTTGGGATACCTTCAATTTTGATATCTCCATCACCTTTCGGGTAATAGTAGTTTCTTTCGTTTTCATCTCTGCCAATACCTGTTACGTCATCTGGTCTTACAGCTTTACCAACCGGGTAGCCTAAAGATGCCGGGTCGTTTATGCCTTTAACTTTGTTTGTTGAATTATCTTCTTTTTTAGTGAATCCTGATTTGTTAAATCCTGCGTAGATTCCGTTTGCATAAACATTATCCGCTGTAATTTCCAGTTTGCCGTTGTCAACTACTGCATTTTTAATTCTTACAGTTGAGTTTGCCCAAGCTTCGTGTTTGCCGTCAACCAATTCTTCAGTCGGTCTGATATTGTGGTTGATGTCCAAAGCCTTAACCGTTACGTTGTTTGGCAGAACTTCTGATTTATAATCGTCGCCATCGTAGCGTCCGTCAAACGCGTAGCCATCGTGGCGTGGTCCGAAATAGTCAGCCGGAGTTACGTTTTTATCTTCAATATGACCAAGATTTTCGATTGTTAAATTTTTACCTCTTGTGATTACTGTCATATCGCCTTCTGCAGTGATGTTGTCGATAGTTGTATCACCTGCAAATTCAACGTACATGTCGCCTTCTCTTGCAATCATTGTTGATACAGAGTTCTTTGTAACCTCGCCATCTCTGCCGTACGCATTGAAGCTGTTTTCTTTTAAGTATATGCTGTCATTTGCTAATGCGTCCATTTTTTGATGTTCCGCATCTCTTTGAACAAATGTAAGTTTGTTATCTTTAGAACCGATATTTCCGTTTGCGATTAAGGAAATACCTCTTCCTTCAACGTTTACGTTTTTAGAATCAGTTGAGGCATTAACCATATTATAACGTTTACCGGTGTTTGTATTTCCGTAATCGTCATCAACTGTCAGGATTACTCTTCCGTCAGCTTTGATTGAGTCAATATTCATATTTGAATCAATTGCCGCGTAGTTGATAACTAAATCGTTACCGGTTTTTGCTGCGTCTGTTGTAGTTGCCTTAACTTTTCCGTTAACTTGAGCATTGATAGATTTTGTAAAATCTCTTGCGCCTTGAGCTTTAGGTCCAATGCCTGTGCTTTCGGTTACGCCTGTTTGGCGGACTTCTTCGCCGATTGTTCCGTTTGTAACATCCATTGTTAAGTTGCCGCCGGCTTTAATAAGGACTTTTTCAACTCCGTTATTTAAAATACTGCCGTCTGCAACTGTAATATTAATATCTTTGTCAGCTTTAATATTGTTAGTGGTATTTGCGTGACCGATTCTTACATCTGCGTTAGTGCTGTTAATTCCAACATTGTTTTTAGCGTAAACATTACCTTGGACATTTATCGCGCCTTCTTCAGAATCTGCAATTGTATTGGTTATGAAGATGTCTTTGTCGCCGTTTACCTTACCTGTTGAAGTAACTTTAATACCTTTAGCTCCGGTATTTGTCATGTTTATATCTCCAACAGAGTGAACTGTTCCGCTTACGTTAATTTCACCTGCGCCTTCGTTTGTAATATCAAGGATTCCGCCGTTTTCAACAGTACCTGCGATATTCAAACCTTTAGCTCCGTTGTTTGAAATAAGTGTATTGTTATTTTCGTTTTGAACTTTACCTGTTTTATATACGTAAAGTCCGCCGTTTTTGTTTGTGTTTAGAAGTGATAACTTACCTTTTCTGTGGGTAATGGTTCCGTTTACAGTCAAGTCACCGTTTGTATTTTTAATGTTTGTTGTACCTGTACTGTCAACAGTTCCGTTGATGGCTAAACCAGCACCGTTGTTTGTCATATCAAGGTCTTTGTTAGCAGTAACATTACCGGCTACCGTGAAAGCTCCAGTGCCGTTGTTTGTCATAGTCAACTTGCCGTTAGAATTAGTAACAGTTCCATTGACATCAAATTTAGCTGCACTTGCTTTGTTTTCAAAATTAGCAGCACCGGTGTTAGTGAAGTTACCCCCGATAGTCATATTACCTGCTTCGTTGTTAACAGTTGCAGTACCGTTATTTGTAATAGTACCTGCAGTAGTTAAGCCACCTGCACCTTTGTTAGTAATTTCAATTCCGTTAGCGTTAATATTAGAACCGGCTTTAGCGTTGAAAGCACCTTTGTTGTTAAGCATAGTAAGTTTACCGTTAACGTTAGTAACGTTACCTGTAACATCAAACCCCGCGCCGTTGTTAGTCATATTAGTAACACCGGTATTTTTGAAAGTGCCGCCAACAGTTAATAACCCAGCTTGAGCAGAATTTGTAACAGTTGTAGTACCAGCATTTTCAACGTTTCCGCTGAATGTCATTGTGCCTTTAGAGTTATTTGTAAAGTTAGCATTGTCTTTTGTATTTTTAACTGTTCCGCCAATATTGAAGTTACCTGCATTAGCATTGTTTGTATAGTTGCCGTTGCCTGCGTTTGTAATATTTGCGTTAATGTTAAAATCGCCTTTATTATTTACATAATCACCTTGACCGTGGTTTAGAACTTCACCGTTTAATGTAAAACCTGAACCATTGTTAGTCATTGCTAGTCCATTTGCATTGATATGAGAATTTCTATCGGTTGTGAAAGCGCCTGTGCCGTTATTAGTCATTGTCAACAATCCTTCTGAATTGTTAACAGTACCGTTTACTGTAAAGTTATTTGCACCTGCTTTGTTTTCAAAAGTAGCAGCACCAGTGTTAGTGAAAGTGCCACCGATAGTCATATTACCTGCTTCGTTGTAAATATTAGCAGTACCAACGTTAGTTATAGTCCCTGCCGTAGTCAACCCTCCTGCGCCTTTATTTGCAATATCAAGGTTGTTTTTAGCATTGATGTTAGACCCGGCTTTAGCGTTGAATGCGCCTTTGTTGTTAACCATAGTAAGCTTGTCGCCATTGTTAGTAACTTTTCCTGTAACATCAAATCCGGCACCGTTGTTAGTCATATTAGTAACTCCGGTGTTAGTGAAGTTACCCCCAACAGTTAACAATCCTGAATTTGCAGAGTTAGTAACAGTAGTAGTACCGGTGTTTTCAACAGTACCGCTGAATGTCATTGTTCCTGCTGCATAGTTTGTAAAGTTTGCAGCACCATTGTTTGCCAGTTTGGTTGTGCTAACAGTAAAATTACCGGCGTTAGTGTTGTTTGTGTAGTTTCCGATACCATTGTTTTCAATTGTACCGCAGATATTAAAATTACCCTTGTTGTTAATATAATCACCTTGACCGTTATTGACAACTTCACCGTTCATAGTGAAACCTGAACCGTTGTTTGTCATAGCTAGTCCTGCGGCATTGATATGAGAATCCAATCCTGTAGTGAACGCACCTGAACCGTTTTGAGTCATAGTCAACTTGCCGTTAGAATTTGTAACAGAACCGTTGACTGCAAAATTTGCACCACCTGAAGAAAATTCACCTGCGCCTTTGTTTTCAAAAGTTGCAGCACCTGTGTTATTGAAGCTGCCTCCGATAGTCATATTACCGGCTTCGTTATATACATTAAGTGTTCCGGTGTTTGTAATTGTTCCGCCTGTGGTCATTCCGCCGTTAGCCAGGTTTGTGATAGTTGTTGTACCGTTAGTATTTGTAATATTACCGGTAATATTTAATCCAGCCATTCTAGCGTTAACTTCTTTTGCTGAAGAAACTTCAGTATAGTCGCCGCCATGTCTTTCAGAGTCTGTTATTGTAGCTTCAGTCGTTCCGTTCGTTATGTTTAGACTGCCGGAATGATTTACGTTTCCTGAAATCTGCATTCCTTCGTCACCAGTGTTTAGTAACGTTAAATTACCTGTTGTATCAATATCACCTGCAATTACTAAACCTGAGTTTGTATCTCTTGTGTAAGTATAGGTTTTTCCATCTACGGTCTTCGGTGCATTATCTTCGTATTGCGGGAAGTTTTTAACAACTGTTGTACCGTTGTTTTTGATTTTTGCACCTCTTGCAATGTTTAGTCCACCTTGGTCAGATGCAATTTCCAGTTTACCATTAGTGTTGGCTACTGTACCTGAGATCTTTAACCCGCCTGAAGTATTATTGTATATTTTCGTATCACCTTGTCCAAAGTTTCTTACTGTACCAGCGATATCAATTCCACCAGCGACAGAAGCTTCTTGGTTTGATAAAATTTGAATACTACCGTTAGTATTTGAAAAAGTGCTGCCTGTAGAAAGATTTGCCGTATTTACCAAACTTGAAAATAACGCATCAGCGGTATTTGTTCCGTTATAAATTTTAGTGATTTCGCTAGGACTAACACCGGCAAAAACTCCGGCACCGTTAGAAACGGTTACTTTACCACTTTGAATAAATACATCATTTGCTGCAAAAACTTTACCGTCAATGGTAACTGGTGCTCCGCCGTTATTATCGACAGCAGTTGCGTTATCCAAAAACGTTTGTTCTGTCATATTTCTTGTTGCACCAGTGTAAGCATTATTTGTAGGTGTATGTACACTTAAAGAACCTACATTTATGACGCCCGTTGGACCGACTAACATTCCGCTAGGGGAAATGAATATTGCTCTTCCGTCTTTATAGAAGGAGCCGTTTTTAACAGAATTAAGTATACCATTGATGACGATTTGACTATCTACAAGGTTGTAAAATGCTCCATTTGAACCAAATCTAGAGTCAGAAAAATCAAGATTTGCAGTTTGACCATTACCTAAATTAAAATCAGAGTAGTGACTGACGCCATTATTACCCGCCCAATGCTTTGGTGTTAACGTTGTTACTCCGCCGGATGTGTTTATTCCGGCTCCGCCTGACCCGGCAGTGATTGCGGCAAATACTCCCATAGTGGAGGCTTGTTGAACAACCATCATGCCTGCTAAGAAAGTTGCAAGTACTCTTTTTCTGTTAAATTTTCTACCGCGTCTTGTCATAGTCGATCCTTTCATAGAGTTTCGTCATTCTATATTGGCATGGTAATACTATACCATATGTATTATTTAACGGTCGATTTTTTATATAATTTAACAATTTCATAAAAGATTTACAAAACTTTACTTAAAAATGCAGGTAGATTAGCTTTCTAATCTACCTGCTACTTTTATTCAATTTTATTGTTATCTTTGAGAAATGTTATTTGATTCATCCAATATCATGTTCAAGTATAACAATTGGTTTGCTGTTGCTTGATCAAGATTGATAAACATTGCACCAGCTCTGCTAGATGTTGCGGTTACAACCTTAACATCAGCTTTGATATCAAGTCCGCCGTATGCGATGTGTACAGGAATTACATCACCAACGCTTATTTCGTTATTATGAGATACTGAAATCCCGCCTCTTGATACATCTAACAGTCCTTCAATGCCGTTTGCTTGTTCGATAGCAACAGGATTTCTGTTATCTGATACGTTGTATCTCATAAATTGTCGTTTATCAATTGAATCTATACTGTTATCGACGATTTTGCGCTGGATGAATGTTTTTCTGCCTTCATCATCGCCTGTGATGTCGTCATCATTATCAGCATCAGCGTCGTTATCAGCATCAGCATCGTTATCAGCATCGTTATCAGCATCGTTATCAGCATCGTTATCAGCATCAGCATCGTTATCAGCATCGTTATCAGCATCAGCATCGTTATCCGCATCAGCATCGTTATCCGCATCAGCATCGTTATCAGCATCAGCATCGTTATCAGCATCGTTATCAGCATCAGCATCGTTATCCGCATCAGCATCGTTATCCGCATCAGCATCGTTATCAGCATCAGCATCGTTATCCGCATCAGCATCGTTATCTGCATCAGCGTCGTTATCAGCATCAGCATCAGCATCGTTATCAGCATCAGCATCTGCGTCGCTGTCACTATCAGAATCATCTTCAATTTCTAACGGTGTTGCATCAACAACATTGTCATCGTCGTCAACATCGCTTGAACCATCTGAGAAGTCGCCATCACCTTCGTGTTCATAGTAATTACGATCGTGCTCGTCATAGCCTTCCTCAGTAACATCATCAGGTCTTACTGCGTGACCTGTAGGAATTTCTGATGCGCCGACAACTTTACCTGTTGAAGGATCAGCTTCTTTTGTATAGCCGTCTTTTCCAAAGTTAACATAAACTCCGTTAGCATAGATGTTATCTGCGGTAATATCCAGTGTTCCGTTATCCAGTACGGCGTTATTAACTCTGACAGTTGAATCTGCATCTGCATAGTGACCTGTTTCATCAATGTATCCGTCAGGTCTGATAAACTTATTGATATCAAGAGCTTTTAGCTCAACATGGTTTGGTAGAACTTCATGTTTATAATCGTCTTGATCATACCCGCCGTCAGCTTCCCAGCCATCAGGTCTTTCTCCGAAGTAATCTCCTGGTGTTACGGAAGGGTCAGTGATGTGACCTAAATTGTTAACTGTAAGGGTTTTACCTCTTGTAACAACTTTGATATCACCTTCGGCTGTGATATTTTCGATGTAAGTATTGCCTGAGAATTCAACTCCGATGTTACCTTCTCTTGCAATCATATTACATACTTTGTTTTCTGTGTATTTATCGTCCAAAGCTTTCATATAAATGTTTTCATTAGCAAGTACATCCATAGAATACTCAGGAGCTTTTGTTTGGTTAAATGTGATTTTATTATCTTTTTCACCAACACTGCCGTTAGAGATTAAAGAAATGCCCCAGCCTTCAACGTTTGCTTTTGAAGGGTCGGTTGAAGCATTAATCATGTTATAACGTTTGCCGGTATTGTTGTATCCGTAATCGTCATCAACTGTTAAAATAACTCTTCCGTCAGCTTTGATGTGATCGATATTCATATCTGAATCAATAGCCGCGTAATTAATAACCAAATCTTCAGGTTTGATTACATCTTTTGTATTTGTTGTAGTGGCTTTGACTTTACCTTTGATATTCGCATTGATGGATTTTGTAAAGTCACGTGAACCATCTGCTTTAGGTCCAACGCCGGTGCAGCCTGAACCTTTACAAGCATTTTGCTGTACGGGCTCGCCTATTGTACCGTTTTCTACATCCATAGTTAAGTTGCCGCCTGCGTTTAGCAAAACTTTTTCAACTCCGTAGTTTAAGATATTACCGTCAACAACAACTATATTAATATCATTACCTGCTTTAATATAGTTATCATTGTCAGTTTTGTCACCGATTACAACGTTACTATCTCTGTTGCTTATATTAACATTGTTAGTCGCGTTAACTAAACCTTTAACGTTAACTCCACCCTTGCCGGTATTAGTGATGTTGATATCTTTAGTTGCATTAACTCTGCCGGTGCTGTTAAGATTTATTCCACCGTTAGTGTTAATAAGATTAACGTTGTTATTTGTACCATTGATAGTTCCGTTTATATTAAAGTTTGTACCGTTGTTGGTCATTGTTAATTCTGCGTTTGAAGTATTAACAGTTCCGTCGACTTTTAAAGTTCCGCCATTGTTAGTAATATTTGTTGTACCATCCGAACCGAAAACTTTAGAGTTATCGTTGACAATTGTACCGTCGATGTTGAAATCACCTTTGTTGTTTGTCATTGTTAACTTTGATTTATCGGTATTGTTTGTAGAGGTTACGGTTCCGTTAACTGTGAATCCGCCTTCTCCGTTATTTTCAAAGTCAGCTTCGTTCAAGTATTTAAAAATACTGTCTTCGGTTACAGTTAATCCGCCGGCTTGGTTTGTAACTTTTGCATCTTTTGTTGTAATATCACCTGCAATAGTCATTCCGCCTTTACCTGTATTCAACATTGTAAGTTTTTGACCGTTATTGATGGTTGCGTCAGCTCCAACGATAAGTCCGCCTGCAGCATCATTTGTGATTGTTGTATTACCGGTATTATTGATATTTCCAGTGATGTTCAATGCTGCCATTCTAGCATTTATTTGATCTTTTGTTGAAACAGGAGTGTAGCCGTTTCTAGCTTCTGTTGTTGTTCCTTCAACAGCTCCGTTTGCAATGCTTAAATTACCGGCATGATTGATATCTCCACTAATATTTAAACCTTTATCACCGTAGTTATAAATTGTTAAGTCGCCGGATGTTTCAATGTTGCCTGAGATATTTAACCCTGAATCAGTGCTTCTAGTGTATTTAAGAGTTTTGTTGTCTAATTCTTTTGAATGCTCACCTTCGTAAACCGGGAAGTTTGCGATTGTTGTAGTTCCATTGTTTTTGATTGTACCGGATATATCAAGTCCGTTTTCTGAATAGATGCTAGTATCACCTTTCAGGTTTGCAACGGTACCTGAGATGTTAATTCCGGGGTTTGTATTATTAAACATGAAAATATCGCCTGTTCCATAGTTTGCAACGGTTCCTGCAATATTAATTCCTCCGGGTAAGGCTTCTTGGTTTGAGTAAATGGAGATACTTCCGTGGTTACTTGTAAGAGCGTTACCTTCTTTTAGGTTATCAGTGTTAACCAATTGGTTAAATAAAGTATCAGCTTGATTTTTAGATGTAATTTCTGCCATTTTAGCTTCATTTACGCCAGCAAAGACTCCTGCTCCATTACCAACAGTAACCTTACCACCCTGTAAAACGACATCATTTGCTGCAAAAACTTTACCATTAATGGTAATATTCTTACCTCCATTACCACCCTGTACAGTAAGCATATTAAGGTTTGCCGTTTTATTATTTTTATAACCTTCATATGCTCTGTTTGTCGGTGTATACACACTTAAAGAGCCGACATTCAGAACCCCTGAAGCTCCGACAATCATTCCATTTGGCGATACGAAAATGGCTTTTCCGTCATAGAATTTGCCATCTCTCATAGTATTAACAATACCATTTATGTTTATTTGGTTGTCAACAAGGTTCAAGAATGATTCAACATTGTTTTTTCCGTATTTATAGATAAGGTTCGCTATATCACCTTCTGACAGATTGAAGTTTTTGTATTCTCTCCATCCCATTGAACCGTTAATTACACCTTGAGGGTTAATGTTGTAAACTCCGTTTTGACCGCTTACACCTGTAATATCACTTGCTACAACAGACAATAGCATTGTTTGCTGAGATAAGAATAGCGTTGTTAATGCTGCCGCAACTACTCTTTTTGAGCGTCTATTACGATTTCTCATTTTAAATCCTTTCATAACGTTATAATATTAGTATCGATAATCATCTGGCCAGTTTTTCTCATTCTAGCCCAAGCACACTGTAAAAAGTGGATTTGTTACATTTTTTTAAGTCATGACATACCATGAACTTATATAATATATAACGTTCGAAAATTTTTAAAATTGCTAATAACCCATGTAATGTTAAGATTTCTTAATCATATTTTTTGATAAGTTTTTTCGTTGAAACATAGTACAGTAGATAGAATAAGCCCAAAAGTCCTATCATTTCAGTTTTAGCGGAAGTATGTAAGTTGTATATTCTTAGGATATAAATAATGCATCCAATCGGGAGTGCTGAAATTAGCATTTTCAAGCTTGTATATTTGGGAAATTTAATGTTAAGATTTGGTAACACTATTACAACACTTAACAAAAAGTATAGGAAGTTTGCTGCAAATGTTGCGATTCCGACTCCGATAAGCCCGAATTTTGGTATCAGTACAAAATTTAATATAACTCCGATAATTCCTGAAATTACTTTGATAGTGAATTCTATATGGGTTTTGTTTGCCAAGTGGTATTGAAGTGTTGTGTAGTCAGTCATTGCTAAGAAAAATACCCCGTAAGCAAAGTATGGTACTAATTTGTACGCTTCATACATTTTCGGGTTAGCTACAAACATTTGCGTATAATCTACGCAATATATGGACATGATTGTGATTACAGGCAAGGCAACCAAAATGTAGTAGCCCAAGAATTTTGATATGACTGGTCTAACATCAACTTTGGCTTCATAAAGGTTATAAACTCTAGGTATAACAGCTACAGTTATCATAGCAAACAAAGTCATAAGTATCGGCAGCGTAAGTCCATAACCGACTCCGACAAGTGCGGCTTTTGAAAATCCGCTGATACTGTTCATTATAAATTTGTTGCTTTGAGTTATAATCCATGCGCTAAGTGATGTTGCGGCTATTGGTATACCGTATTTCATTATCGGCAAAATAAATTTCCATTCGATTTTTTGGAATTTGAACACTTTTAATATTTCACTTTGGTAAAGCAAAAGAATGTCAATTAGTGAAATTGAAACTCCCATTGCTAATAATATTGAAGCTGCACCGAGTTCAAAATACTTGGCAAAAAATACTGCCAATAGTATTGTTGCAAATTGGTTCAGTATTGTTGTTAGAGAATACGAAACAGATTTAAGTTGTGCTCTCAGTATTTGTGATAGTAAAGCTCGTATTGCGACAGGTATAATTAGCAATAACACGGATAAGAAGTATTTGAATGGAACATGGAAAAAGCTGTAAAGATTATCTTTAAAAATAAAAGATATACCAAACATCAATATCATATTGATAGTCAGTATTGTTACTAATGTTGTTAAGTATTTTGGTAAATCTTCGCTGATTTGGTGATGTCTGAAGAATCTTAGCCCTGAAAGTCCTACCCAGTCCGAGAAAATTATACAAAGGAAAGATAGCATCGCGATTGATATTGTGTATAATCCGTACTGTTCTTGCGAAAACAGGCTTGTATATATCGGTACGGTGATGACATTTCCGAGCATTCCGCATAATTTTGACGGCGCATATTTAATCATATCCGTAAATATGCCTTTAATTTCTTTTTCTTCAAGTTCTTTATTTTCAATATATTCCATATTCTAACCTACTATTTCTCCGAATAAATCGTATTTATCTGCACGTGTTATTTTTACTTCTTCAATATCTCCTGGAACTACGGGGGCTTCTGATGTAGCGTAAACAACTCCGTCAATTTCCGGCGCATCGTGTTCTGAGCGTAGAATAATTACACCATCATCCGTATATCCCTCAACGATACATTTTATGGTTGAACCTATATATTTTTCGTTATTCTCCAATGAAATTTGTTGCTGTAATTTCATTAATCTGTCGCGTCTGTGTTTTTTGATTTTAGCAGGAATTTGAGGCTTTAACCCGTATGAATAGGTCTTTTTCTCCCTGGAATATTCAAACGCGCCCATTCGGTCAAACTTAACATTCTTAACAAAATTATACAAGTGTTCAAACTCTTCTTCTGTTTCACCGGGATAGCCGACTATAAGTGATGTTCTTACAGACACTCCAGGAATTTTTGCCCTTATTTTTTTAACTAACTCGCTGTAATCCATAACCGGACGTTTCATAGATTCAAGTACTCTAGGATGTGAGTGCTGCAACGGTATATCGACATATTTTACTACCTTGTCAAGTTTTGCAATTGTATCAATTAATTCGTCTGTCATTTGAGTCGGGTATGCGTACATTATTCTAATCCAGGAAAGTTTTTCGATTTCGTTAAGCTTTTCTAAAAGCTGCGGAAGAGCTTGCTTTCCGTACAAATCTATACCGTAAGAGGAGGTATCTTGTGCTATTAAGATTATCTCGGTAACACCTTTCTCAACCAGTTCATTAGCTTCTTTTACGATATTTTCAATCGGGCGAGAGATATATTTGCCGCGAAGCTTTGGTATAATACAATATCCGCAGCGGTAGTTACAGCCTTCACCTATTTTAAGATATGAACTTGCACCCATTGTAATCTGCTGCCGTTTTATGTCTTCAGGATAGATGTATTTCGGCTCTTTCTCGATTAGGCTATTGTATTCACTTTTCTCATTTTCAATCCCTTTAATTATCGGGATAATGTCGTTAAGATTTGATGTTCCTATCATGCCCGATATTTCAGGTATTGCTTCTTTTAAGTCTTCGTTATGTTTTTGTGATAAGCAGCCGGAAACAATAACTTTTTTCCCTGCTTCAATCATTTGTAAGATACTTTGGACGGATTCTTTTTCGGCGTCATGGATAAAGGAGCAGGTGTTAACTATTACGATATCTGCATCTTCATCATTCAAAGTGACGTTATACCCGTTTTTAACCAATATCCCCAGTAGAAGCTCTGCATCTACAAGGTTTTTGGCACATCCTTGATTTATTAGTGATATTTTCATAATTTCCTCTTTTTAAAATTTTAGCATTAATTGTAAAATTTATCTCAAATATTACGATTTCTTGATACTTTTATTGTAAAATAGCTCTATGAATCGTGTAGAATTATTAGCTCCTGCAAAGAATTTTGAAACCGCAATTGCTGCAATAAATAGTGGTGCAGATGCAGTTTATATCGCTGCGAGTTGTTTTGGGGCTCGTAAGAATGCTCCGAATTCCTTGCAGGATATAGAAAAGCTGGTAAATTATGCACATAAATTTTATGTAAGAATACATGTGGTAATTAATACAATTCTTAATGATTCTGAATTAGATTCAGCAATTGAATTGGTGAAAAACCTATATGATATTGGTGTTGACGCAATAATTGTTCAGGATATGGGATTAATAAAAGCTGCGATTGAAGGTAAGATTCCTCCTATTCAAATTCATGCCAGTACACAGTGTAACAATAGAACTCTTGAGAAGGCGAAATTTTTTGATAATATCGGGTTGTCACGGGTAATACTTGCCAGGGAGCTTTCACTTGAACAAATTGATGATATTTGTAAAAATGTGTCTTGCGAGGTTGAAACATTTGTTCATGGAGCTTTATGTGTATCATACAGCGGTCAATGCTATTTTTCGTATGCAAACGGCGGACGCTCTGCGAATCGCGGAGAATGTGCTCAGCCATGCAGAAAGAAGTATTCTCTGATAGATTCGAACGGCAATGTTCTTTTGAAGGATAAGTATCTTTTATCTTTAAAGGATTTTAAGGCATCAGAGCACATTGAATCTCTTATTAATTCAGGTGTAAAATCTTTTAAAATTGAAGGTCGCTTGAAAGATGTTAATTATGTGAAAAATGTAACTGCGTTTTACAATAATCTTTTAAGTAAATTTGCGCTTCGAACTTCGTCAGGTAAGGTCTTTCTTGATTTTGAGCCGAATGTAGAAAAGACTTTTAACAGAGGGTATACGGATTATTTTTTGACCGAGCGCGGACAGTGTTTTAACTTTTTATCACCAAAATCAAGGGGTGAAAAAATTGGTAAAGTTAAGCGGATTTTTCATAACTATTTTGAAATTGATGCGCAATTGCATCCCCAAGATGGAATCTGTTATATAAAAGATGGTAAAATGACAGGATTTTTGGTGAATAAAGTTCAAGGTAATAAAGTTTTTCCAAACAAGATGGATGGTATTAAATCAGGTACTTTATTGTATCGAAATATTGACAGCAATTTTGAGAAACAGTTGGAGAATTCTAAAACTACTCGGAAAATAGGGGTTTCGTTTGTAATAAATAATGCTCAAATTATAGCCGAAGATGAAGACGGAAATACAGTTTCAGGAGTTTTGCCGATGGGAGAAGCTCCAAACGATTTAGAAAAGATGAAACAAAACTTAACAACTCAATTCCAAAAAACGGGAAATAGTGAATTTTACACGGTTCGAGTTCTAATTGAAGATGATAAAATTCCATTTTTACCGGTGTCGAAAATAAATGAAATTCGACGAGAATTGTTAAGTTTGTTAATGGACAAAAGATTAGCTAATTTTAAACGATTAGTTCAAAAACCTATTGGTTATCATACATCCCCGGATGAAAAATTAGATTATAGAGCAAATGTTTTCAATAATGAGGCTAAATTATTCTATGAAAAGAGTGGTTGCGAAGTTTG
>JAMPCZ010000007.1:24949-37042 GCA_023665935.1 Muribaculaceae bacterium
AATTAATCCTCTCAAACTAGATTATATAATAAACATGCTAAGAGTGTAGTTCTAAGCGCACATTTGTAAAATTTGTTAATGAACCTTTTTATAGCTCAATATCAATACTGTTACCGATTGATGATGTAAGTTTATTTATTTTTGCTATTTGTTCAGCTTTTGATAAGCCGGTTAAGTCTTGAATTATCTTTTGCAGGTTTTCATTTTTTTGAACCGCTTTTTCTGCGATTTTTGCCGCGCGTTTGTGATATCCGAGATTTCCGACAAATTGGGAATTCGTACTAAGATAAAGTTCCCTTCCTTCATCATAGTTGTGAATATTTACCAGTGCTTTTAATAGCGGTTTTGTGGGGACAAGTTGTCCGAAATATACGTTATCAGTTGTTGAAATTTTCATCTTCTTTATTCATTAAGTTTTCGTTCTATTTCTTTTATACGTTCTTTTTCTTTTGCGGCAGCTATGTCAAATTTCATTTCTTTATAAACCAGCAGCATTAGAATTATGATATTGAGTTTCCGTAGTGTAGGATTTATTTTATTCCAAAATTCTTTATCTTTAAGTTCTTCTTGTTTTCTTTCATATAATTCAAGATTCTTATGGTTCAAGTATTCTTTTTTCTTGTTTTTTATTTGGTACAAGCTGCCGTCTAATTTTTCTCTGCCTAGAATAATTTTATTGTTTTCATCGTCGTTAAATAATACTTTAAATTCATTGATATCATCAGGTGAAAATATTGCTTTAAAGTCTTGCGTTTTAGCATCGTTTATTTTAATTTTACCTTGAATGGTATCTTTGTTGTTTTTATCAAGCTTAATTTGCATATCAATTTTTTGCTTGTCAAGTTCAAAATTCAATGCGTATGTATGTGGGTTTATTTTTTTGATTGTTGGCTGCTCATAATCGTTTAGTTGGTTAAGCTGATAATATGACGGACTTTTTTCGCGTGGTTTATTCATTGAATAAACATCTTGATAATATTCTGTTCTGTCTAATTCTTCTTGAGTCGGATTATACGGCAGGAATCTTTGAAGTCCCGGACTGTTTTTTACAGCAAAAAGTATTAAAGTTCCAATCATTGTTTTTCTAACCCAGCTAGGAAGCCCTTTGTCTGGCGAAATCACGTGCCTTTCTACTTTTAAATGTTTTTGATTATTATTTTTTGTCCCGAATTGGATGGGAGTATTATTTATTGGATAAATTTTCATATTTATATTAAATCCTAACAAAATATTTTTTGCTATGTGTTTTTTAATAGTTTCAGGAGAAGGGGCGCGGACATGTATGCCCGCGCCATCCTTATATTAAAATAATATAAAGGATTTAATATTTATGTAGATTTGTAATATAATTATTAGCATGGCAGACAGTAAGAAAGAGGGTCAAAAATGATAGACAAAACAGCAATAATTCACCCATCGGCAAAGATTGCGGAAGATGCAATTATCGGACCATATGTTGTGATAGGTGAAGGTGTAACAATCGGCAGCGGTACAAGAGTTATTTCAAATGTTCACATTGAGCACGCTGAAATTGGTAAAAATTGTACAATTTCTCCGTTTGCAACAATAGGTTCTGAACCGCAGGATTTGGGTTACAAAGGTGAAGATACAAAAGTTGTAATTGGTGATGAAACAATTATCAAAGAAAACGTAACTATTCACAGGGGTGCAGCATGTGGAGATTATACAACAAGAATCGGTAACAAATGTTTGTTAATGGTTGGATCTCACGTTGCACACAATTGCGTTTTGGCTGATCAGGTTATTTTGGCAAACCTTGTAACTTTGGGCGGACATGTTCATGTCGGCTTTGGTGCGTTTGTCGGAGGAATGAGCGTATTCCATCAAAATATCAGAATCGGTGATATGGCTATTATCAGCGGATTCTCTGCTTCTCGTCAGGATATTTTACCGTATTCTAAAGGGGAAGGCAGACCTCCTGTTCCGCGCGGGCTTAATGTCATAGCTATGAAACGCCGCGGAGTACCTTTAGAAATAAGAACCGCAACTAATGCAGCTTTTAAATTATTGATTTCTGAAGAATATAATACTTCTCAAGCGATTGAAAAGATTAAGGCTGAAATTCCTATGAACGAATATATCGAAAAAATGATTGATTTTATTCAAACATCAAAACGCGGTGTCCTTCTAAAATCACATAAATCAGGACACGAAAGTTTAGAAGATTAGTTTACTAAAAAAATGGCGACCGTTAAAAACGGTCGCCATTTTTTTTGAGATTCTTCGGCTAAAGCCTCAGAATGACAATGTTTTTACCGGAGCTGGTGTAAACTTGTATATTAGTTTTTTATTTCTTATCGGTAGTAACAACAGACAGTATATAATTATCCGTGAAATATTTATTTGCGGCTTCAATAATATCAGCGTCAGTTACCTCATTTATAAGTTTTTCATAGCGGTCTTTAAATTCATAACCGCGGGTTGATGTTTCAAACCAGCCAGTATTTGTTGCTTTATCAAGGTTTGTTTCAAGTCCGACTACGTAGTTGCCCAATAGTTTTTCTTTAGCATCCGCAAGTTCTTTGTCGCCGACATATTCTGTTTTGAGTTTTTTGATTTCATTGAATAATCCTGATTTAGCTTTTTCTAATGTTTCGGGATTTGTTCCTATGTAGAGCATAAAGCTTCCGCGCAGGACATTTGGAGAATAGCCCGAACCAAGCTGGTAGGCAAGTCCTTCTTGTTCTCTCAGGTCTTTAAACAGTCTTGAACTCATACCGGAACCAAGAAGTGAATCAATAACTTGTAATGTTGCGTAATCCTTTTCGTCTAATACTCCGTTGACCTGCCAGCCAAGTAGAATCCAGGCAGTTTGTGTCGGCATTTTAATCAGATTTTCACGCGGGGCATTTATTGCGGATATTTTTGAATTATACCCTTTATAATCAAATTCTGAACAATCATTTTGTTTGTTGAATATTTTATTAAACTCTGCGATAGTTTTATCTTTATCTATATTTCCGTTAATCGAAATAACAATATTGGACGGGTTAAAAATGCTGTTATAATAATTAACGATATCTTCGCGTTTGATATTTGGCAGGTTTTGTTCAAGAACTTTTGAGGATATTGAATACGGAGTATTTCGGTAAATTAAATCTCTGTATTCTTCCACCGCTTGTTGGAGTGCGTTGTCCTTGTTTCTTTTTATGGAATTTAGTTTGTCTGATTTTACTTTTGTTATTTCAAACTCTTCAAATGTCGCATTGTTAACGATTTCGTTTAACAGTTCAAGTGTTTTTTCGTATTCGTCTTTTGTTGTCAGAACTGATATCGAAAAAGCATCCGCGCTGCTTGTCGGAGAAATTTTTATCCCGTTATCTTCAAGGATTTGAGATAATTCTGACGAGGTATAATTCTTCGTTCCTTTCATCATTGTCGATGCTGTAAGGTTGGCGGTTCCCCTGATTTTATCCAAAAGCTGTCCGCCGCGGGCGGTTATGGTCATTGCGATAATGTCGTTTGCGGTATTTGGAGTAAGCAGTATTACGGAACCGTTTGAAAGCTTATATTTTTGCGTTTCTGAATTTTCGCTGATGAATTCTGCGGAACCCGTATTTTGAGTCAGGTTTGCGACAGGAATATTCTTTGCATTCTCAGGCAGAACTATTGAAATTGCACTTTTTTCTGCTCCAAGATATTTGTTTGCAGCTTTTTTTATGGCTTCTTTGGTTACACATTTTATATTATTAAGGTAGTTTTCGTAGAATTTAATATCGTTTGTAAGTGCCATTGTGTAGCCGATTTCTGTTGCAATATTTGTGATTGATTCACGGGCATAATACGTGTTTCGTTCTATCATATTTTTAGCAAGATTCAGCTGCTCTTCACTGATTCCTTTTTCTTGGATTTTTTTTATCTCCTCAAAAATTGCATTTTGGACTTGCTTACATTTTTGCGGCTCAAAGTTCGCGCTGATATATAATATTCCGTCATCGCGAGAGGTCATGTTTCCGGCATCTACAGAAAACGCTAAACGTTTTTTCTCTTTTAATACCTGGTTTAATACAGAGGAACGTCCGTCGCCAAGAATTGTTGCAAGAATATCAAGTGCATAAGCATCATTGTCAGTAATCGGCACCCCCCTAAACCCTATTGCAAGGTATCCTGATTCAGTCTGCAGGTATTCAACTTTTTTCAGTTGTTTTGATAATTGCTGCTCTTTAGGATAGATTGTTTTGGTTTGCTTTTTGTATTCGGCATTAAAAACTTCTTTTATTCTTTCAAGAGCTCTATTTGTATCAACATCTCCGATTACAATGGTAATCATATTTGATGGTGAATAATGTTTGTTATAAAAATCAAGAATTTGATCTCGTGTAATTGTTTCAATAACTTCACTTCTTCCTATGACTTTTCTTTTGTAGGGGTGTTCCTGATATAAAAGAGTATTTAAGTTTTCGTGCAAAATTTTTGATGGAGATTGAAGATCCTTATTGATTTCTTCTAAAACGACTTTACGTTCTTTTTCCATTTCGTTGCGCGGGATAAGCGGGTGCATCATCATATCCGCGTGAAGTTCCATTGCCAGGTCAAAGTCTTTTGATGGAATAGTTACGTAGTAATGTGTAAAATCTTTGCTTGTAGCAGCGTTTGTAATAGCCCCTTTAGTTTCAAGGATACTGTCAAATTCTCCAGGTGCGTGATTTTTTGTACCTTTGAAGAATAAATGTTCCAAAAAGTGTGCAACACCGTTATTTACGTCTTCTTCATCTATTGAACCCGTTTTAATCCAGGTGTCAATAATGACAATAGGATTGTTGCGAACTTCTTGAATTACAACGGTCTGTCCGTTATCAAGTTTAAACATTTGCGCGCCTGCTGCAAAAACTGAGTTACCGCAGATTAATAATGCTGCAATTATAATGTATTTTTTCATCTGAACCTCTTTTTTATATTGATAAAATAAAATTTTTTTCAGTGCAACCCCCACACAAGTCCTATTTTAACAGGTTGGCATTTCTTGCAAAATTTGTGTGGACTTAAATTTTTTAGGCGATTTCATTGTGATGTATTCTTTTAAAACTTCAAAGGTTACGGTGCAGACTTTTTCGTTTGCTTTTTGCTCAAATTCACCTTTCTCGTTAAAATCATTTACGGACATTTGCTTAAAGAAATCTCTTAATCTGTGCGGAAGTTGTTTTTTTGTATATGGAACTCTTGAAGCACAATCTTTGCAAATAATTCCACCTAATTGCGGGACAAAATACATCGTGTCATTTTCAATATTACAATGGCAGCCGAGACATTTTTCAAGCTCAATTCCAAATCCTGATTCTATCATCATTTTGAGCTGAAACTTAATAACGGCAAGCAGAATTTCAACTTTGTTTTCAGCTTTAGCAATTGTATCAAGAGTTTTGTACAGCAGATTATAAATGATTTCCGAACAAGGATCTTCTTCTACTCCAAAATTGTGCACGACTTCGGTTACATATGTGGAATAACAAATTTTGTCGATATCCTGGCGGGTTTTGTAGAACGAATTAACGACATCCGCCTGGCATATTGTGTCAAGGCTGCGTCCTTTGTGCAGCATA
Organism: Muribaculaceae bacterium; assembly: GCA_023665935.1. Lineage (GTDB taxonomy): Bacteria > Cyanobacteriota > Vampirovibrionia > Gastranaerophilales > Gastranaerophilaceae > Zag111. Next base: position 30,511 of record JAMPCZ010000007.1, read on the forward strand.
AGAGTATTGGCGACAAGCAAATCCATACGGGCACCAAGTTTACTTTTCGGTTTTTTTACCCCTTTTGCTACTCCCCTTATTAATCCTTTCTCTTTAGAGTACATAACAATAATTTTGTCAGCTTCACTCAGATTATAGGATTTTAAATTTATTGCATCTGTTACAAAACTGTTTTGCATTGTTTTTATGAGCCTGTACCGTGGAAAATTCCTCTCATCATTTGTTCAAGTTCCTGCTTGTTATCAGAATAAGACACCGCAATTTCTTGAGAAATTTTACCTTCATTGTATAGCTTGAACAGTGACATATTCATTGTCGTCATATTATTGAATGAACCTTTTTTTACAAGTTCGTAAATCTTTTCAAGTTCATCTTTTTGGATAAAGTCTTTAACTGTCGGTGTAACGACAAGAATTTCTGCGGCAGGAACTCTTGATGAACCGTCAACTGTAGGTATAAGTTTTTGTGAAATTGTACCGCGGAGTGTATTTGCAATTTGTTCTCTGATAAACGGTCTTTCACCCGGGTCAAACAAGTTTATAACTCTGCCGACTGTTTGTACGGCATCGTTTGTGTGGATTGTTGAAACAACAAGGTGACCTGTTTCTGCGGCTTTCAGTGCTGATTCAACGGTTTCTCTATCTCTGATTTCACCGATAAATATAACGTCAGGGTCTTGACGCAGGGCGTATTTTACGCCGTCGGAAAAAGAAGGTGTATCAATAAGCAGCTGACGTTGTGAAACGATTGACTTTTTGTTGGTGAAGATAAATTCCACCGGGTCTTCAATTGTTACGATATGTTTGGAGGTTGAAGCGTTTATGAAGTCAATCAAAGATGCAATTGTAGTTGATTTCCCGGAACCCGTCGGACCTGTCACCAATACCAAGCCGTTATTGAACGCTGCGAATTCTTCCAATGTTGTCGGCAGTTCCAATTCTGAAAAAGTTTTTATATAATACGGGATTGCACGGATAACCATTGCAGTTTTTCCCAGTTGACGACTCATATTAATACGGAATCTTGAGCAGCCCGGAATTTCGTAAGAAAAGTCGATATCAAAAAATCTTGTAATTCTGTCTTTCAAATGCGGCGGTGCTACTGTTCTGATTACAAACTCAATATCTTCGCTTGTCAGCGGAGGAAGATTGATTCTCATAATCTGTCCGGAAACCCTTATTGCCGGTCTTTCACCCTCGCAAATATGCGCATCAGATGCGCCGACTGAAACGGCTTGCCTTAAAAAATCTTCAATATAAAAATCGTTACTGCTCATGCTATTCTCTTTCCTTAGCAACAGTATATCACTTTTTAATTATTTACACAACAATATTAACTGTGGTAATATTTTAGTAATTAATAATCAAACCGGTGATATGGAAAAAGAGGCAATAAGGGATATTATTCAGAATAAAAACTTGATGATGTTTTTAACATCAATGATTTTCATGGGCGGAATTTTGGCTTGTTTTTACGGTTTTGCCATTTTCTATTGCGGGTTGGTTACTTTACTCTTAATCGTTTGTATGTATTTAAGATTTTTTAGCATTCGTAAAACTTTGTTATTAATCCTAATATTTTACCTCGGATTTTTTGTAACATTTTTTAAGATAAAGAATTATGACAGACTGCTGCAAGTTGTACCGGCTGATGTAAATATATCAGGACGGGTTGTTAATATTCCGACTTCCGGCTATAACACAAAAGTTAAATTTTTTATGCAGGCACAAAAGCTTGGCGATGAGGAATTGAATGCAAAAACTTTTGTTACTGTTTCCGGCGAGGAAGATATTTCAAAGCTCTATAATATTGGTGAAAAAGTTTCAATAAAGGGTAAATTGAGAAAACCTTTCACGGCAACAAATCCATCGCAGTTTGATTACAGTAAATATTTGCGGAATTTCAATATATTTACAACTCTTTATGCAAAATCTTCCGATGTGGATATTGTTTCAGATAACCCGAGTTTCAGGTGGAAATTTTTAAAAGCTTTGAATAATACCAGAAACAGGGTTCTTGCTGTTCATTCTAAGTATTTGAAAAGTCCGAATTTGGAAGTGTTAGGCGGGATTGTATTTGGTGATGATGCGGTTTCACCTCCCGAATATATTAAAAATTCGTTCATTAATTCAGGCTTGCTGCATATTCTTGCAGCGTCAGGCATGAATGTTGCGTTTATTTATACGTTTTGGTTCTTTATTTTGAAATTTTGGGGTGTACCGTTTAAACCGAGGGTTTTGTCGGGCATGCTCGTCGTAATTTTATACACATTAATGACCGGGCTTGGAGCCTCAGTAATTCGTGCGGCTTTAATGCTTTTGTTTGTGTTAGCGGGTAAACTCATAGACCGAGATGCACATAGCGTTTCTCTTTTATCTTTGGTTGCTGTGATTATGTTGATTTATAACCCTGCATATATTAACGATGTGAGTTTTCAACTCTCATTTCTTGTGACTTTTGGGCTGTTAACGACAGCAAATATTCTTGCTTCAAAGTTAGAAAAGATACCGAATTGGATAAAAATTCCTGTTTTGATTCCGATTGTTGCACAACTTTGGGTTGCACCTATTCAAATGTTTTACTTTAATACCTTTAGTTTATATTCGGTTTTTGCAAATATTGCAACAGTAAGTTTGCTCAGCGTAATAAGTTTTTGCGGGTTCGTCAGTTCTGTAATTTCAATAATCCCGCCGTTTGCGGATATAACCTGCCGGGTTTTTGATTTCTTTTTAAACTATTTATTGAACATATTGATTTTTATATCGGATTTCTTTGCGGGGATGAAATATTGCCTGATTCAAACAACTCATCCGAGTATTTTTCAGCTGGGGCTTTATTATGTTATGCTGCTTGGTTCGACTTGTTTGATTAAATTTAATAAATATAAATATTGTGCAATTCTTGTTTTTATAATATCCTTGACCCTTGGAGCCACTACGTTGAAGCCGATGTCAAAGAATTTAGAAATTATTGCTTTTGATGTTCAAAACGCGGATTCGTTTTTGATTAAGACTCCTGAGAATAAATATTTCATGATTGATACGGGGAAATCGCCCTATGACAGCGGTAACTCTCAGGCAAAAATTATTATGCTTAAGTATCTAAAAGATAGGGGTATCAAGAATTTAGAAGGAGTTATTGTTACGCACTTTGATAATGACCACTCGGGCGGTGCCGCTGATATTATTGCTTCTACGAAAACTAAAACTCTATATCTTAATTCTACAAAAGCCGATACTGCAACTGCAAAAAGGATTTTTGCTACATCAAAGGCGATTGGTCAAAATTACGTAATCGCACAAAATAATAATGAAATATACAGTGAAAAAGATTTAAGTATAAAAACTTTCATGGCAGATATTAAAGGGAAAGATGAAAGTAACGGATGCTCAATAATTACTCTTTTATCTTATAAAGATTTCGATATGCTGTTTATGGGTGATGCCGGTATTGAGCCGTTTAATCAAATTAAAAAAGATATTCCGCATAAAGTTGAAGTTCTAAAAGTTGGTCATCACGGAGGTCCGAGAGTTGTTGATAATGATATGCTAGACCATCTTGATACAAAAGTTTCTTTGATTTCTACCGGGATAAATTATTTCGGACATCCAAATAAAGGCACTTTGGATGTTTTGCGAAATACAGAAATTCTGCGGACTGATTTACATCATTCTGTTAAGATTTCTACCGATGGCAGCGAATATAAGATTTATACTTATGATACCCATGATAAAAATTATCGTTTAAAATCCGGTTTTAATGCGGAATAAACGGAGCATTGTATGACCTCTTCTTATGGGAGAGAGGTATGGTGAGGGGGCAAACCCTATCATAGCAAAGGAGTTTGCGGCTGCAATCCGGGGGTATATGTATGAAAATACCAAGCCGGTTTATCCTGACCCATTAAGCGGCATTTTTAATTTGCTTGTAGACTTCAATTCCTTCAACCCAATTCGGGACAACATTCAAGTCTTCTTCCACAATATGCTGAGGAAGGGCTGCGTGGTGAATCTTTGGCAGCAAATATTCTTCCGGGTATTCTATAGGGCGAGAGATGTTATCATCTGTATCGTTGCAGATGAATGTTACTCCTCCGTTTGGAGATTGTTTATAGTCGACGATTGTTATTTCATGACCGTTCAAAATAATATTGTTGCTGTCTGTTTGGGTATATCCGATAATTACGTTTTCACCTTCATTAAGAGCTTGGATAAGGTGTCTTTTCATTGTCCCCAAATCTGTTTCATAGCCTATTAAACGTGCGTTTTCATCCACTGTCTGATAGGTTATTGATAGAATATTCTTATCAAAAACAACGGATTCGGTGAATGTTTTTTCAAATTCAATCAACCCTTTGTCGCTTTGGTTAAATTTACCTTCACGCTTGTCTGTCAGAGTATTGTAAGATTGCTGAGAACCGACTTGCATAAATGTTGATTGCATTAATACATCAAGCGGAGTTCTTTCGTAAGGATCTTTGTCTGTGGTTTGGATTTGAGCTCTGATTATTGCATTTTCATCAGGCGCAAATTTCAATTTGGCATTGTCAAAGTTGTCCGCTTCATACGGAACTTCAAACGCGTTAAGAAGCCAAATTGCATTAAGTGTATTATCTGCAAGGTTCTTGAGCCCGATAGTTTTTTCTACTGACATTTTCGGAGAGCTTAACTCTTGAGCGAATCTTGCAAATTCCGCAGGCATTTGTTTTGCCAGTTTAAACTCTGTACTTGCTGCAACACAGGTGCCAGAGTGTTCAACATTGATATCGCGGATACCTTGTTGAATCTCTATCAAATTGGTTTTATCTTTTATGTTTGCATTGATTGCTTTTTCTTGATATCCGGCAGGAATATCTCCGAATTGCTGGGTTATAAGATACGGATACGCCAGTGTTGAAATTGTATCCTTCAGCATTGTTTTGCCGTCAAGTCCTTCGGCTCTTTTTTCGGTGATAATTTTGTATAAGTTGTCTAAAACCGTACTTTTATCGTTTGAATCGGCGTTTAATAAAATTCCGCTCTTTAAAAGATATTCGGCGGTTTTTCTGTCACTCTTGCTTAAGCTGGATAGTATTTTGGTGTATTTTTCTTTTTCTTCTTTCCCGTTAAGAGTTGTTCTTAATTGTACTTGATTTGACGGATTTGCATATACCTGAGTTTTTGCTGTGAATGCAGGCTGAGTTGACGTCTTTTGAACGCTAGAACTTTCAGCGGAGTTTCGTACTTTGCTGATTGTGTTATAATTATATTGTTGAATATGAGAATTAATTTTTTCTATCATACCTACACCACAATTATAATAAAACCAAAACACAAAAAAAATTGCCAGGTAGAAACTTTTATTGTAATAAAATTTAAAAGAAGGAAATTTTTTGGAAGATTTAAAATTTAAACCGCTGACAAAAGAACAGATACTTATTTCGATTGACAGGTTAACTAGGTTCAAAGATACCGAAACCAAGTATGTCAGGGTTTTTTGTGATATTTTGACAAGTAATTTGATTTTTCCTAAATTTAAACGCAATGAACTTGAACAGATGGATTATTGCAGGCTGAAAGATATGGCGGAATATATTATCAATTCATCTATTGAGTCAGTTGGGTGTATGTTGTCTGATGATTACGTAATTAATCAGCGGCTTTATGATTATGAAAAATCTGTTTTTAGTTTTGGGAAAGATGTAGAATACCTTTTGAAAAATAAGATTTCTTATCAGTCGATTTTAGGGTGGATAAATGATGATTCCGTGAAAAATTTGAAATGGTTGAAAATTCTGGCTGAGTCTGTAAATATTGAAGATTCACGTCAGAAATATTCACTGAGATTTCCGGTAAAGAAAGTTGTAATAGCGGAAGGCGCAACAGAAGAAACACTGCTTCCTGAATTTGCTAAGCTTTGCGGATATGATTTTGATAAAGAGGGTGTGTATATGTTATCAGCGGGCGGTAAAAATCAGGTTGTGAAACTGTTTTATAAGCTGTATGAAACTTTAAAGCTTCCGATATTTGTGCTTCTTGATAATGATGCTAATGAGAATTTCAACCAAATAAAACCGAAATTGAGGAAGGGTGACAAAATTCATCTGCTTAATTGCGGAGAGTTTGAAGATTTGCTCCCAAAACCTCTTGTCAAGCGTGCTTTAGATTACGAGTTGAGTAATATATCAATGCTGGAGCAGGAAATGCTGAACGAGCATGCTCCAATGGTGAAAATTTTGGAAGAGGTATTTAAAACCCGTGGACTGCATGAGTTTAAGAAGGTAGAATTTTCAAAATCTGTGAAGAAAAATATTTTGGATAATAATGATATTTCTCCTGAGATAAAATGTATAATTGATGAAATAAGGCTTGTCGGAGAGATAGTAACATAATTTAAACAAAATAAAATCAGATGGTTGACATTTAATTTTGTCTGGGTTAATATAGTTCTCGTAGCCGATAAGGCACTAAGCCCCCATCGTCTAGAGGCCTAGGACAACACCCTTTCACGGTGTAGACAGCGATTCGAATTCGCTTGGGGGTACCATTTAAAA
>JAMPCZ010000080.1 GCA_023665935.1 Muribaculaceae bacterium
ACGCTCCACCCTACCGAAAATCCTCTTCGCAATGACGAAAAGTCGTCATTCTGAGCGAAGCGAAGGAGCTCATAACAAAAAGAGATTCTTCGGTCGAGCACTCCCTCAGAATGACGGTAAATTAATCCCCGCCCCTGGTGGGAGGGGAAGTAAAGGGGTGGGGGTCACACTTGACAAAATTCGCAGTTCAGGGTCTATCCAATTTGATGAAAACACCCTACGGGATAAACCAATATTGATAGATTCCGGGTCGGAGCCCGGAATGACAAAATATAACCCTCCTCGAAATCAGAGAATTGATAGTTTCCCTCGCCCCTGGTGGGACACTAGTCGAACCGGCGAAGGAACGAGCCGTGTGAGCCTGCGTGCCGAATGGCTGAGGGAGGGGCAGAAACCCGCATTTACCTTAGCCGAGGTCTTAATCACCCTTGGCATAATCGGTGTGGTTGCGGCAATGACTATACCGACTTTAAATGATAAAATCAGGGTTCGTCAAACTGTTATTAAGTTAAGAACAGTACAATCTGTCTTTTCGCAGGCTGTAAAATTGGCAGTCGCTGATAATGGTGATTTAGATGGTTTGGATTTAGGTACAGAAGATACTCAGGTGGGTTCTGAGAAGTTATATAATGTTTTAAAACCTTATCTTAAAAATGCCCAGGATTGTGGGAAACAACAAGGGTGTTTTAAGAATGATTATTTAGCGTTGAATGGTAAAACTAAGTGGATGTGGCAGCCGGGGCAGCATGCTGTGTATGCTAGAGGAGTATTATTAAATGGGATACAATACGCAGTTTGGTCTGCGGGTTCAGGGTGTAGGAACGGTACACATTGCGGTGTTATTTTTGTAGATATTAATGGCAACACAAAACCAAATAGAGCTGGGGTAGATTATTTTAAATTTATTATTACCAAAAACAATATTATTCCGGCAAAAGGTAATTCTATTATAAAATATGGAGATAGGTGTGCATATAATGATAATGATTCAAGAAATGGTGCAGATTGTACTGCTTGGGTGATAGAAAAAGAAAATATGGATTATTTAAAGAAACCTATTTCGTGGTAGTTTTTTAATAGAGGTGGCGGCGTATACACGCCGCCACCTCTACAGTGATGATAGATTAACTTTTGAGAGTTAGATTTTATTCATTACATCCAAAAGCAATAGTCAGGTGTTCTCTTGGGTTTACCGCAGAGATTTTGTATCCGCGCGGGTCAACAAGGTAGGCAAATTCGTCGCCTGTTGTTTGGAATAAGCCCATTGTTCCTGATAAAGCTGTTCTTGTAATATCTACAGGAGCCTTAACGGTTTCAAATACACCATCAAGAAGGTTTCTTGATGCTGCTCCGAATTGACCTTGGAATGCGTGACCAAGCATATAACCTGCATCATTTGAAACGTTTTCAACTGCGTTACCTAAGTTTGTAACGATACCGCCGGCTGTTCTGCCAACAACACCGACTAATGAACCAGCCCAAGTAAATGGCATTTCAACAAGTCTTGCTACAGGGTTAACGTTTTTAGATTTGTTAATTTGTGCCTGTAAGATTTGTTTAGGCAGTTTGGTTTTACAATCTCCGTTTTTGATGTCTGTAAATGCCAGTTTAAGAGCACCTTTTTCGCAGCCTGAAGGTCTGATAACCTCTACAACCTGACCTGTTACGGTTGAGCCGCAAGGGTAAGTTACGCCGTTAATAGTTACATCTTCAAGTGTGTTTGCTCTAAAGTATTGTCCGACGTGTGATGATTTTGCTGTAATCTGATCTATCATTGACAGCTGCAATGTAGGAATTTTAACGATTTCTTCGTGTTCTACAAGTGCATTTTTCTCAATCGGACATGCCGGGCAGATGTTGTTTGCGGTTTTAGGGTTTGTGTCATAGCCCAGGGCAACGCGAACTGTTTGCATCATTGAAGCTACATCTGCACGAGAGGCATCTTTGTTCGGTAAAATCATATTTGGTGTCGGAGAATCTTTCAATGCACCGTTTTCTAATGATTTTGCGACAGGGATTTTTGCCCAATCCGGAACTTTGTTACCGTCTGCATAGCGGCTTAAGATTTCGTCGGCTTTGCATTGGTCAATATCACAAGTCATACCTTTCGCGATTGAAGTCAGTGCTTCAACACGGGTTACCGGTGCGTTTGGTCTGAACTTGTTATTAGGGTAGCCTTTTAGTAAATTTTCATCTACAGCTTTTGCAATTGCAGGGTTCGCCCAGTTTGATCTCGGAACATCCGTGAACATATTATCTCTCGGCATATCACCGCAGTTTAGGTTAAACCCTTTAACAAGCATTGTTGCAAATTCTGCACGTGAGATGTTTCTGTTTGGTTTGAATAAACCGTCAGGATAACCTACAACGACATCGTTTACTGCAAGCTTGTCAATATCGCATGCTGCCCAGTGGCTGTTTGGGACATCAGGGAACATGCATCCGCCAAACGGTGCTGCTGCTCCTGTAATGTTTTGGATTTGCTGCGGAATTTCGTAAGGAATTAATGTTTTCTTTACTGCATTAATTGAGTTTGATGTTTGAATATCTATGGGGCAAGATGCTCCGTTGGCACGACATTCATTTCTGTCGATAAAAATTCCGTTATATTTATTCGGACATTCGTTAAGACATGGCATTTGAGTTGCTGCACCTGTCATTTGTCCGTCAGTTGCAACTGTAGCTCCGCTGATAGAAGATGACATTCTGCTTGCCGGGCAGCCTCTCATTGCTGTTTCTGTTGAGAAGATTGAATTTGCAGGTTCTCCTACATAGTTGTTAGAACCGTAAAGAGCTTGCGGATATCCGTATACTTGTTTCATTTCGGCTTTGTCAGGTTTTCCTGTTTGAGGGCAAAGTGCAGTTGATGGTACAGCAGGTTTGTCGCAGCTGATATCATCTTTGCATCCGCATTCTTCTTTCACTACCGGGCATGGATTCTTTTTCTTGCAGCCACAGTCTTTTTTGATTCTTTTGCATTTGTTGCAGGTCGGGGCTTGCGGTGTTTCAATCGGGCATGCCGGACCTGTTACTACAGGCAAGGCTTCTGCCGGTGCGCTGGTATTGCACGGGCAAGCTGCCATTACTGGAGTCAAGGAACACGTTGCTATTCCAACGGCAATCGCAGCTGCCACAGTTAGTTTTTTAATTGACATTTTTACCTCCTTGTTTAGTGTGAGTTTTGTTTAAAATAAACAAAAGTTTTATTTAAAAAACAAACTTATATCAGATTATGTACTTTTTAGCTTGTTTAAAACATTAGTAAAACTACTTATTCGTGCGGATAATATTTAAATTACTAACTTTGTAACAAATTTGTTATATTCCGCAATTTTCTGCTAAAGAGCGTTTTAATATATATGTGTGAAGTTTTAAATTGCCTGCGTGTGTAAGGAGTAAGTATGTATAGTAAAGAATTTATGAAATTTTTGTATTCTTACCAAAAAGACGAGTTCAAGCCGAAAGAGCCTGAGCTTAAGGAGGTTAAATTCAAAACTCCGCGCAATGGCAGATTGGCTAAAGTTTTTGTAACTGAAAACATTAGTAAATAAGCTTGTATTTTTACTTTTAAGTTATAATATTTATTATATTAAATAAGTAAAAACAGGATTAATTTTATATGATTAAAAATGAGTATATTGAGAGAGTAAAAGATTTCTTTACTTCGTCTAAGTTTATTAAAACGGTATATTTACTTTGTTTTACCGTTTTGGTTACGACAATTATTGCAAGTCAAAATTTCTTTTTTCAAAGCATAATTGAAAATGGGATAAGTAAGCGTGATATTATTGCTCAGAAGACTTTGACCGTAGAGGATGTAAAACGTACGGAGCAGCACAGGCGTGAAGTTGCTCAAAAAGTTGAGCCGATTTTGGTTCCGGCGGAAGACGATTTTATTAAATCAAATTTGACGACATTACAAAATTCAGTTTTACAAATCAGAAAGAAAGAATCTTCAGAGAAAGAAAAAATCGACGAAGTGAATATTTTGTTTGATTTATCCGATAATTCAAGGAAAGATTTTATAATTGATTTTCTTTTGCATGTAGATGAAAAAAGTCTGAACGAGGCGTTTGATAAAGCTACGGAATCTTTGGTAAATGTTTTGCGTGTCGGTATCAGTGAAGACGATTATGAAAAGAATCATATAAAATCTTTAATCCAAAATAATTTGGTAAATAATGTATCAAAGCGTCAGGTTGCTGTGATTACAGCCATGCTTGAACAGGTTATTGTTCCGAATTTGGTTGTTGATGATGCAGCTACAGAATTGGCAAAATTGAATGCTCAGGCATCTGTTAAGCCGTATAAAGTAACTTTTCAGAAGGGTGAAAAAATCGTATTTGACGGTGAGCCTGTAACCAGGTTAAAAAGTGATGCTTTAAGACAAGCCGGATATAACGTTTATGAGTTGAATTGGCAGGGGATTATTTCTGTTTACGTGCTAGTTCTTCTGCTGACTTTAGTCTTTCTTGCTTATTTGCGGGTATTTGAAAAAAGTTTTTTGGAACCCCGCTATGTATCTTTAACCGCAATGCTTGTTGCGTTAACCTGCTTGGTTGCGGTTGTTCTTCCTACCGGGTTTTCTCCGTATGTTTTGCCTATTCCCGGTGTTGTAATTGTCGCTGCAATATTTTTAAATCCGAGAATTTCCTTCCTGATTTCAACGCTGCTGCTTGTGACTCTGACTGTCGGGATGCAGTATGAAACTCAGTTTGCAATAATATTCCTCGTGTTGTCCTTAATCGGAATGATTACGGTTGCAAAGATTCGTTATACAAGACGTTTTGACCTTATCAAAGTAGGTTTTAATCTTGGTATAGCAGGCGTATTAATCATGTTAAGCTTGTATTTTATCGACAAATGTCTGATAGATGTAAGTGATACGTTAATTTTCCATAACTGTGTTTATATATTTGCTAATTCATTGTTCAGTTCAATTGTTGTATTGGGGGCTTCTCCGCTGCTGGAAAGCTCATTCCATATAATAACTCCGTACGGGTTAGCCGAACTTGGTGACCATAATCAGCCGTTGTTGAAACGCCTGCAGATGGAAGCTCCGGGTACATACCACCACAGTCTTATGGTTTCCACTCTTTGCGAAGCGGCTGCAGAGGCTATTGGAGCCAATCCGATATTAGCCAGGGTCGGGGCTTTCTATCATGATATCGGTAAACTTAAACGTCCGTTATTTTTTGTGGAAAACCAATCGTATTTTAGTATAGAAAATCCGCACAATAAGCTTAATCCAAGGTTGAGTAAAATGGTTATAACCGCGCACCCGAAAGATGGTGTGGAATTAGCGAAGAAAAACGGTTTGCCAAGTATCATTAGCGACTTTATTTTACAGCACCATGGTGAAGGGATTGCAAAATATTTCTATAATCAGGCTGTAATAGAAGAAGGTGCCGAAAATGTTAAGGAAGAACAATTCCGTTACACAGGACCTAAGCCGAACAGAAAAGAAACTGCGATATTAATGCTTGCTGATGCTGTGGAATCCGCAGTAAGAGCGATGAAAGGGGCAACCTCTGAGGAAATCGAAAATATTATTGATAAAATTATTGTTGAACGTCTTAATGACGGACAGCTTGCGGATAGCCCTTTAACATTGAAGGATTTGAAGATTATCGCGCTTACATTCAGCCGAATTCTAAGAGGTATGCAGCATAATCGAATTAAATATCAGGAAAATATAGCAGAAGAATTTGCGAAAAATAAAATTGAAATGCCTAATAAAATTCTTGATGAAGATTTTGAAAAGAAGATTAAAGAACTTGAAGAATCCAAGAATCCGATAAATAAAAATGAAGATTGGCAGGATAATCAAAATAAAGACTTATGATGAACTATAATATTTACATAGAAAACGAATATAATAATTGGCAGCTTAACAGTGAAGATTATGTGAAAGTTGCCCAGGATATTTTGAACTTTTATATGTCGGTTCCTGAAATCTCTCAAAATTGTTGCTTAAACGGGATTGAGTTTAACACGATTGCTTTTGATTTTTTATTTTGTGACAGTAAAAAGACACACAAAATTAATAAAGAATACAGAGGTAAAGATTATCCTGCTGATATTATTACGTTCGCAGTATTTGCGGATTCTCCGGAAGATGAGAGATTCGTTTTGGATTTGGAAATTAATTTAGGAGAGATTATAATAGGATTAGACAGGGTAGTTGAGGAAGCAAAGAAAAAAGAAATTTCGCCTGAAACAGAACTAATATTTTTAATAAGCCATGGTATTATGCATTTGTTGGGTTTTGACCATCAGAGCGAAGAGGATTTTGAATTTGTTGTGAACTATCAAAAGCAGGCACTACAAAGTATGGGAATTAATTATGACAAAATATAAGAAACAAAATTTATCAAGTACTTTTAAAAACGCAAGAAAAGGGATGCGTTTAACCCTTAAAAGCGAACGTAATCTTAGGATTCATATTGCGGTTGCAATATTAGTGTTATTTAGTGCGTATTATTTTAATTTTTCATTGGTAAAATTTTGTATTTTGCTTTTGACAATCGCAGCTGTAATTTCTGCTGAGATGTTTAATTCGGCAATCGAATTTTCGCTTGATGCAATATTTCATAATAAATATTCAAGGATGGTCGGAATGGCTAAAGATATTGCGGCAGGTGCGGTTCTTGTTGTAACTGTTACGGCAGTATTGGTCGGAGTTTTGTTATTTGCTCCGCTATTTGCCAATTTGTTTGGATAAATTTAGAATCGGGCGGAGCCTTCGGCTCCGCCCTTCCTTATAAAAATATGGCTGAAAAGTTTTGTCATTCTGAACTTGATTCAGAATCTTAAAACTCTTCAGCAGTATTTAATAAATATACAGTAAGGGTTCTTGCAGTTTATTACAAGAACCCGATTTGCTATATATATTTCTAAACTTTTATTTTAATTGTTACTCAGTACAAGGCGGAACGTTGCCAAGTTTTTGATTGATAGCATTGTATGTTTGTTATGCTGTTCTTCCGAGATATTAAAAATTCTAATTATACGTTGAATTTCCGCTAAATCTTTATACGATTCTATTTTATACACGTTTTCAATTGGGTCTGCTATAACTGACATTAACGTGTTTAATTCTTGTTCCTTCATGTATTGAAATCCTCAATCCTATTTACTCTTATATAAAGTATTTTTTTTCGTGGAAATTGCTTTTTTTTAATTATTTTTGTTAAAGTTTCTTAATATTATATTAACAAAGTCTTAAATTACGCTATATAATCCACGCTTTGTGCTAAGATTTCAGATTTTTGGTTGGGGTGATTTAAGCTGTACGGTCCGTCACCGTATACAGCGGAGGCAAAATTTGAGTGGGTATTTTGGGGTACACTTACGGGGGTTGTAATTTGTTCAGTTGCCTTGAATTTGCGGATTTTGTGTGATGGATTGGTGTTGTTAAAATCAGCAACATGCCCGACAGGTACGCCATAATTTGATGCAGTATAAGTATTAACCATAGTTCCTAATATCCCTATTAATATTATAAACTATGTTTGAAAATTTTTAAAGTGGGTTATTTGTTTCGTTTTGTCACTTGTGCGAGCATGCGCCACTGAATAACCTGCCCTCCCCAGGTGGGGGATAGGGTGGGCTGATTTCATATTGGTAGGGCAAAAAATTCTGTCATTCTGAACTCGATTCAGAATCTTAGAATTTTTTGCCCTACTTTTTACTATATTAATACCAGTTGCAGGTTCCTGAAGAACAAAGGACGCTATTCAGGTCTGAGAGGGTTTCTGTTCTTGTCATTTCGTATGTGACAGGTGTTATGGAGATTTTGTTGTTTCTGACAGCGGCTATATCTGTTGGCGCGTCAGCAGGCTCGTTTATAAGTTCTCCCGCCATCCAGTAATAGACTTTTCCGCGCGGGTCTACGCGTTTTTCATATGCATCTGTGAACATTTTTCGCCCAAGTTCTGTTATAGAAACTCCTGCAATATCTTCTGCGTCCAGTTTTGGAATATTTACATTTAGAATACTCTTCGGCGGGAATTTGAATTCTTTTAGTCGGTTAAGCAATGCCGCAATGAATCTTGCGCTGAATTTAAAATCTTCGTATTCTGCGTTCATACTGGCAAGTGACACCGCAATACTCGGGACTCCAAGCATTGCTCCTTCCATTGCGCAGCTGACTGTTCCTGAGTACAATATATCCGCGCCGAGGTTTGGTCCGTGGTTAATTCCTGAAATTACAAAATCAGGCTGTTCTTCTTTTGATAGAATTGCGCTGATTCCGATTTTTACACAATCTCCGGGGGTACCTGTTGTAACCCAGGTTCTTTTTGCTCCGTTTTTACCGTTATCAATTTCTTCCACTCTCAGCGGTGTATGCAGTGTAAGTGAATGCCCTGCTGCACTTCTTTCTCTGTCAGGGGCTATAACGTATACATCGTGATGTTTTGACAGCTCTTCTGTTAATACTCTTATGCCATTTGCGGCAATTCCGTCATCGTTTGATATTAAAATATTCATATAAATCCTTTATGTTAGTGTAATCTCTTCTTTTAGTATAAAACAGTAGTTGGGAAAATTCATTATGTGAAGGATTGTAAACTTGGATATGAAAAATATAGCAATTTTATATACTAAAAATACTTTATATATATGTAAACACGAGGAGTGCTTAAATTGAGGAATTAAACAAGACTTAAGCACACACACTTCACACTTCACTATTACGAGGAATTGAAAAAAGATTCCAATCGCCTTATCCAAGGCGATTTTTTTTGCCCGCCGAGCAGAGCCACGAGCGCAGCGAGAGCCGAGCACGCGTCGGCAAGACGTTGAGTCTTGACGCAAGTGAGAGCGATGGCGTTTAGTGCGAGGTGGGGAGCCGAGCACGTGTCGGCAAGACGTTGAGTCTTGACGCAACTGAGAGCGGTGGCGTTTAGCGCGAGGCGGGGTGCCAAGCAGAGTCACGAGTGCAGCGAGAGCCGAGCACGCGTCGGCAAAACGTTGAGTCTTGACGCAAGTGAGAGCGGTGGCGTTTAGTGCGCAGGACGTTCTCTCGGTTGCACGGGGTTACCATGCTGCTAACTGTCTTGTACTTTGAAAAACCGTACGCGCTCCGCGGGAACGGCTCCGCTGAGGTTTTTGTGCCGTTGATTTTCCTGCCCTCCCTGGATGGGGAGGGTTAGGGTGGGGTGATTTTAAGAATGGCAAAATTGTCATTATAGCCACCTTTTGTGTCATCCTGAACATGTTAGAGAATTCGTAGAGTATGCGAAACGTGATTTTCTTTTACTACTTTGTATTTCAGTCTTCATAAAAGCTGGATTGCTTCGCATTCGTATCGGATTATTCGGGGTGTCGGAAAGTTCTCAGCTTTCCTCCACCTTACGGG
>JAMPCZ010000081.1 GCA_023665935.1 Muribaculaceae bacterium
ATCCGAGCCCGAGTTCTTGTAATATTTGGAGTCTTTGGTGGATTAGTTTTAAATTTTTACATGCCTCAAGTGCAGAATTTACATCCATTGCCATAAGTTCAGGCAGTGAGTAGTTATTTATTTTAATTGTGTTTGTAATTTTTGAATATCTTGAGCCGCCGCATTCCGGACATGGTATTTCTACATCCGGCAGGAATTGAACATCTAAACTTATAACCCCGGTTCCGTCGCAAGTCGGGCAGCGAAGCTTTCCTGTATTGTATGAAAAATCTCCGGCTTTATATTTAAGTTCTTTTGCTTTTTCTGATTTGGCATAGATTTTCCTTAGTTCGTCGTGAATGTTTGCATAAGTTGCGACAGTAGAGCGAACGTTTATCCCTATCGGTGTTGCGTCAATCAATTTAACCTGTTTAACTCCGGGTGCTTTTATTTCTGTGATATGCTCCGGTAATTTTTTACTTGAGGTTGCCGCCATAAGTGCAGGAACAAGACTTTCTAATATCAGAGTTGTTTTACCTGAGCCGGAAACCCCTGTAACTACTGTCATTTTTCCTTTTGGAATCTCAACTTCAAGAGGTTTTACGGTATGGATTTTTTGAGTTTTTAGAGAAATTTTACCGTGTTCGAATAAGTTTTTTGATTCTGACGGTTTTCGTACTTCGACAGTCGTTTTTCCTGAAAGATAACCGCCTATCAGGGAATCTTTGTTTTCTTCTATTTGTTCGATTGTTCCTTCTGCGACCACTTTTCCTCCGTCAATTCCCGCTTTTGGACCCATTTCAATAACCCAATCGGAAACAGAGAGGATTTGTGTGTCATGGTCAATGAGGATAACTGAATTTCCGTCGGCTATCAGATCTCGGATTACCCCTTTAAGCCCGACAATATTAGCGGGGTGAAGCCCGATGGAAGGTTCATCTAATACGTACATAACTCCTGTTGTGCGGTTTCTGACTGCGCGCGCAAGCTGCATTCGCTGTCTTTCCCCTGTTGAAAGCGTTGCGGCTGCACGGTCAAGAGCTAAATACCCCAAGCCTAAATCAATAAGCCGTTTTGCAACATCAAGAAATGAATCGCAAATACTTTTTGCCATTGGCTGCATCTCTTTCGGAAGCGACTGCGGTACCGCTTGAACCCATTTAATCAGCTCTGCCAGTGTCATTTTACAAACTTCATCCAATGATAAGCCTTGAAGTTTTGGGGCGCGGGCTTTTTCCGATAATCTTGAACCGTCGCAATCAGGGCAGATATCTTGTTTCAAAAATTTTTCCACCCGTTTCATGCTTTTTTCGTCTTTGACTTTAGATAGCGCGTTTTCAACGGTATATGTTGCGTTATAGTACGTAAAATCAAGTTCTCCTGCTTGATTTGTGTTTTTTGATTTGTAAAAAATATGTTTTTTCTCGGCGGGACCGTTGTATACAATATCTTTTTCTTTATCTGTTAAATCTTTAAACGGAACATCTGTTCTTACTCCCATTTCGCGGCAAACATCCGTCATAAGTGACCACATAAGAGTTCCCCAAGGCGTGACCGCACCTTGATCGATTGTAAGGGTTTCATCAGGAACAAGGGTTGATTTATCTACAGTTCGAACAATTCCGGTTCCGCTGCAGGCTGGGCATGCACCCTGCGAGTTAAAGGCAAGTTCTTCTGCACCGGGTGCGTAGAAATGTTCTCCGCAGACAGGACAAATAAGTTCCTGTTCCGCAGCAACAGCAAGCGAGGGTTCTACATAGTGACCGTTAGGACAGCGGTGACTGGCAAGACGGGAAAACATCAGGCGAAGACTGTTTAATAACTCTGTTCCTGTACCAAATGTGCTTCGGATTCCGGGAACCCCCGGTCTTTGGTGCAGAGCAAGTGCGGCGGGAACGTATAAAACTTCGTCGACATAAGCCTTTTCTGCTTGAGTCATTCTGCGGCGGGTATATGTAGAAAGAGCTTCAAGATACCTTCTTGAGCCTTCCGCGTACAAAACTCCGAGAGCAAGAGAGGATTTACCAGACCCTGAAACCCCTGCAATTCCGACGATTTTATTTAAAGGTACATCAACATCAATATTTTTTAAATTGTGAACTTTTGCTCCGCGTATTTTTATTTTGTCAACCATAGTAAACCCATCTCTCTTTATTATAAAATTATCACAAAATAAAAATCTTACCAGTCACAATCAATGTGTATTCTGAGGGGGATAACGGTTTTATGATTTTAATTGAGAAAGAATGGCAAGTGTGTTTGTCTTGCCCAGGGCGTGTATCCCTTGAGGAATTTGTATGACTTTTGTTGAGGTTGGATTGAGTGTTTCTTTTAGTATTTTTTCACATTGTTCTGTTGTGATAAGGGTATCATTTTCAGGGTGCATAATTGTAATAGGTGAAGTTGCTTTTCGAATGTTTCTGACAGAGTTCATATCGTGCGGCATAAAGATTTCAACTAATT
Organism: Muribaculaceae bacterium; assembly: GCA_023665935.1. Lineage (GTDB taxonomy): Bacteria > Cyanobacteriota > Vampirovibrionia > Gastranaerophilales > Gastranaerophilaceae > Zag111. The sequence goes on from JAMPCZ010000081.1 coordinate 2,443, forward strand.
TGTTAAACCCGTTTTCTAAAAATTTAGGAACTTTTTTAAATCCTAATTTTCTTAGTATTGCGCTGCCAAAATTTCCGCCGTCAGCAACCGGAGATAGCATAATGAACCTGCTGATACCTTTTTCTTCTGCGGCGATACTGGATGCCGGGATTGAACCGATACAGTGTGAAACGACAGTGATATCTTCAGGTTTTATTCCTTTGTTGTAAAGGTATTTTAAAGTTGCTTTGGCGTCTTCAATAATATTTTGGAAGGTGAATTTTTGTGAGTTTAATTCTGCGCTTCCTCTGTATTCAGGTGTTATGATTCCGTATTCGGTATTTTTTATGATTTTTTCTATAAAAATTTGGTTAGGTGGCAGGGCTGAAGTTCCTTTAATTCCGTGCAAAAACAGAATATATTTTTTGCAGTTTTCGGGGCAGATTTCCCAAGCTTTAGTTGCGCCGTCATTTAACGGTATGGTAACTTTTTTAATGATAGGAGCCAAATGTTCTCTTATCATATCGCTGAACCTGCGTGCTTTGTAGTTCATAAGCGGGGATAATACGGTTTTATATCCGAAATTTTCGTAAAATCTGGACACTCTTGCAGGTACTAATCTTCTGCCAAATGACGGCTGATTAGCGATGGAGGGTAAATGGTTTAGTTTTTTTAGAGAATTTGGGGTAATCATACACTATTTAAGATAAAACATTTTCAAAATTGCTCGATTTTTGTTAAATTGATGTTTATTGTAACAAAAATACATAAATTTATTTCCTCTCTCAGGGTGAGGGTTCTGTCAAGTTTAATGAAATTCTTTGGTCACTTATGCTTCTCTGGAAAGACGAGAATTTTGCACAAAAAAATGACCCGATTAACGGGTCTTTTTTAATTTCCTAATTCCTTAAATTTGTTTTCCTTTGTTTCCTATATTCCAACGAACCTTTGAAGTCTTATGCGATAAAGTTTGTGCCGAACCTGTTTGCACCGTGGAAAAATGACTGTTTCATAATTTGTGATAAGGTCTTTTTAACCACTTTTCTATTATCTAAATCGACTTCTTTTAAAGCTTTTGATGTATCTTTATATGCGCTTGAAACTGCATCAGAAAATAACAGCACTGTTGCCATAATTTTTATCCTCTCTTATGATTCTTATTTAAAATCTTGAATTATCTCTTACATATATATAAAAACTTCCTTTAAAAATTTATTGACTTTTTATATTCAATTTATATAACTTTTGTTACATTACTTAATATATACCCAATATTGTTAAAGAAAATATTAGACTATGCCGAATATATAAGTAATAAAAGTTATGAAAGGAATGTTCAGATAATGGGATTATCAGCTTCTCAAGCAAGATTATTAACCATAACTGCGAGATTAACTTCTAACGAGTACGAATCACAGCAGGTATCAAATGCCAAAATGAGATTGGCAATACAATCTCAACAGGCAAGCAGTGATTATATTGCTGCGTTGAATTCTACTCAGTATATGTTTACGACGTATGATGCTCAAGGTGATGCGATTAATACTGCGCTGACAGCGAACGTTCTTTACCAATATGCAGATATGAAAAATCAATATGTTCTTTCAAATGCTGCCGGTCAAGCATTACTTTTGTCAGAAGATTACAAAAACTATGAAAAAGCTGCAAATCTGGATGCGTTCCTTGAAAACTACGGTGTAACTAAAGTTTTCAGAACAAAATCTATGGAAGAAAACTATAACAAGCTTCACAATCGTGAAACTTCCGATTATCCTGCAATTTATGATAAATGGGAAGAGTTAATCATTGCCGCAAGACAAAAAGATGATTATGAAGAGCGATATACATCATTAGAAATGAAGGCTGAAACGAAAGACGGCGTAACTACTTATATAGAAGAAATAAATACTAATAATCATTACGGTCCTTGTTCTTCAGAAGAAGCTTATAAATATGTATCTTATGGAGCTTATATTGATTATAATGTTGCAGAAAAAAGATACAAAGAAAACTATTTTGAGTCATTGAATGATGAATCTACTCCGGGTATTGTGCAGAAAAAGATATATGATGACTATGTAAATGCAAAACAAAAACTTATGGATGTCGCAACTTATCAAAGTTGGATTAATTCTAAAGCTATGGAAGACGCTCAAAATGTTGAAGTAACTTTGAACGGAGAAACCGTGAAATTATCTGATGCGATTACTGAATACTATGAAATCTTAGACGGTTTTACAAAAGAGGCTGAGGATTTAGGCTGTACAACTCTTGAACAAACTTATACATATTCAGACGAAGATAAGGCTAAATGGTATACAAATCTTTGGTATCGTTTGAACGGTGAAAGTTCTGAGAAGAATCCGACAGCTAAAAATTACGCACTTTTAGATAATAAATTGGCGGCAAGCGAAGGCTGGATTAGAGATGCTTTAAAACAAGGCGTTATATCTATTGAAGCAGCTTCAAACGAAAAGGCTGAAAATATCCTGCAAAATCAGATTGAAACTTTGGCAGATGATTTAAAAGTTAATTTGAGAGGAATTACCTGGACGACAAAAGTTCAATCTTCTTGCAATGATATTACTCAAACAGATAATGAAAATGCGATAGCAAAAGCTGAAGCAGAATATGAAAGAAAAAATAATGAAATCAGTGTAAAAGATTTGAAATATCAGAACAGAATAAAAACGCTTGATATTGAGCATACAACCTTAGAAAAAAGCTATGAATCAGTAAAAGCAGCTTTAGACAAAAATGTAAGTAATTCATTTAAAACATTTAATTCATAAATTTATTAATTTTTTATTTCCCCTAACATTTTTACAACCCCTCCATTTTATAGTATAATTTATCTATCGACTGGAGGTTTTTTTTTATGCGTAGAATTACACTGATAAATGGTGACGGTATAGGTCCCGAAATTTCAAATAGTGTTGTGGAAATCATTAAGGCTAGCGGGTTGGAAATAGATTGGGATATTCAAACGGCGGGTGCGGATGTTATAGAAAATGAAGGAACTCCGTTACCTAAACGAGTGTTGGATTCCGTAAAAGCAAATAAAGTCGCGTTGAAAGCTCCGGTCACAACCCCTATTGGAAAAGGGTTTCGTTCAGTGAATGTTCAGCTTCGCAAGGATTTGGATTTGTATGCAAATTTGCGTCCTTGTAAAAATCTTCCGGGGGTGAAGACAAGATTTGAAAATGTAGATTTGGTGGTTGTACGTGAAAATACCGAGGATTTGTATGCAGGAGTTGAAGAACAGGTTGATAATGACACTGCGCATAGTATTAAAATTATTACACGAAAAGCCTCTGAAAGAATTTGTCGTTTTGCGTTTGAGTATGCGGTGAAAAATAACAGGCATGAAGTCGCTTGTGTTACAAAGGCAAATATTATGAAACTGTCTGACGGATTATTTTTGGAATCGTTTAGAAAAGTTGCCGCAGAATTTCCGCAAATAGCTCAAAGAGAAATCTTGGTGGATAATCTTTGTATGCAGCTTGTACAAGACCCGACTAGGTTTGATGTACTTGTGTTGCCTAATTTGTACGGCGATATTGTTTCAGATTTAACTGCAGGTTTAATCGGCGGGTTAGGTGTTGCTCAAGGTGCAAATATCGGACTTGAGTGTGCTGTATTTGAGCCGGTTCACGGTTCTGCTCCCGATATAAAAGGGCAAAATAAAGCTAATCCTACAGCTCTTTTACTGTCGGCTATAGAAATGTTGAAGTATATTGGCGAAAACTCTTATGCTCAAAGAATTGAATCCGCATTATTTAAAACTTTGGGTGATGATAAAAAGACTGCTGATTTAGGCGGATTGTTGTCAACAACAGAGTTTACCCGGGCTGTAATTTCTAATTTATAATCATATAGGTATTAGCCACCTGGCTAGGGGTGACAAAACTGAAAAAAATAGTAAATAATAGGCATATAGCGAAAAGGCTCTAATAGCCGTGAACTATTAGAACCTTTCTTAACTTCCTTATAGTTTGCAATTATAATCGCTATAATTATCTGTAAGATAAGAAGTAGTGCTTTTTCACTTACGCTAAATTGCAATTTCCTCACCACCCTTACGCTAATTTCTCTTAACAAGTTTGTGTCGGTGGTGGTAAATATAGCCACTTGGGTAGTATTTGTATTCCGGGTTGACAAAATTTAAAAAATAGTAAATAATAAAGGCAGGGTGAGCCTCTAAGAAAGAGGTTTTTCTTAAAGGCTTTCTTCACACCCTACAACCAAATAAAGATAATTTTTAAAACCGTTATAATGACCGTTATAACGGTTTTTAATACTTTACTAATCATAGTGATACTGCCTCCTTTCCTGACCAATTTCTTCAAAAATTGTGTGTGTCAGGTCGAAGCGTGGTGCTTACCCTGCGTTATTTATAATAGCACTGATTATCTAAATTGTCTATATCTTAATAATATTTCCGTGTTAATATTGTGACTTTGCTAATAGTGTCATTGCAAGGTCGGATTATTGGTAGTGCGACCATTTGTCAATGTGTGTGAGGCGTGCCAATCTATAAATCTGCACTCAAAAAAAAGTGTCCGAAAAATCGAACACTCAAATTACCTCAATATGAAGTAAATGTATAAATATATCCTTATATTTCAAATAAACTGTGAAGCCGAGCCAGTATGTCTTCTTCATCAAGTTCTTCTGTTAATCTGTTTAAATCTATCGCCATTTGATAATAGTGCGCCGCATCATTGGTAAATCCTAGTTCCTGGCTTGCACGGCCAGCGTTAAAGTATGCAAGAGTATAGTTTGGATTCAGTGAGATGGCTTCTTCAAAGTATTCCAAAGCTTCTTCCGGATTTACAAGCCCATCAAGATAAAGTATTCCCAGATTATTTTGAGCGTACTCGTTTTCAGGCTTTAACTCGACAGCTTTATGATAAGCGACTAATGCTTCTTCCAAATAGTCTTTTTCCCAAAGCGCAATGCCGACTTTAGAGTATGCCCTGTAATCGTCAGGGTTCAGTGTTACGGCATCACAATATGAGCGGATTGCCTTATCCAAATCGTAATCAGCCATGTAGATATCACCGAGTGCGATATATAAATCATAATTGTTTTGATCTAATATTATGCCGGCTTGGTACGTGGAAATTGCAGCTTCCATATTTCCTTTTTGTTCTGCATAAATCGAGCCCAGTGCCTGACAGACTATGGATGTCCACTCTGCATCAGGATTGAGGGAAATTGCTTTTTGATAATGAGCAATTGCATCATCATACAATTCTGCTTTTGCGTAGGCATAACCGAGAGAATTGTTAAAGAACGGATTTTCAGGATCATGGTCAACCGCAAGTTTGAACGCGCTGATTGAATTCAATTTGTCCTCTTTTGACATATAAAGATGTCCGAGTTCGTAATAGATTTGAGCTGTATCTATTTTGAATTCCAATAATCTTTCATAACAGTCGATTGCTTCTTCCGTATTTTCAGGGAAGTAAGTTTGCAGAATTGTTGCAAGCTTGATTAGAATTTCGCGGTTGAGCGGATTTGCTTCAAGTACTTTTCTGTAGCAATCAACAGTCTTTTCAATGTTACGATTTTTTAGTGCCAAATCCCCGATTTTGTTGTAGAAGAGTTCGCTGTGAACTGTATTTTCTACCGCTTGTTCATATACTTTTTCTGCAGAATCGTACATTTTAAATTTTTCTAAAAACTTACCGACAGTGTTGTATGAAAAAACAGAAACATCTTTTGTCATGTTTTTATAAAACATTTTCATTGTCGGTCTGTCCCAGGCAAGCATGAGGCTGCCTGTCAAAAAGTAGTACAAAAATCCTGCATAATCTTTGTATGTCGCATTCTGAGTATTGATTTTTTGCAGAATGGATTGTGATAATATCATGCGCGGTCTGCCTGATGAGAGCGGATTCATCGCTATAGCGGACTTGAATTCTTCTTCTGCGGATTTAAAATCCTGAGCAAGCTGCATGAAATAACCGGTATAAAGATGTGCGTCTTTGTTGTTTGGAGATAGTGAAATCGCGGTTTTACATTGTTCAATTGCGGTTTCAATTCCAATTTGTCCCTGCTCCCACATCAAAGTTGCCAAACGATAGTACGTTTCGGGTATTGTCGGGTCGTATTTTACGGCATCAACATAGTGCTCTACTGCTTCTTGAAGATCGTTGTTTCGCTGTCCTATAAGATATTTTTCGTGCGCAATCCTGGCTTTTTCCAGTGAATTTTTCGCTCTTTCCTTATTTTCTATGTTGTCTGTGCCTATCATTGGCATTAAAACTTGTTCTGACATTTTGAAGCTCCAATAATATATATAGATTTACATGTATATTCGGGGCTGAAACTTTCATCTTTAATAATTGTCAGAAAATATCATATATTTGTACTAGACTGTATAGTTGATATCAGCATTATTTTTAATTTGTTGCGCCAAAATGCAGCGTATCAACCGTAATTCCGCACATATCATATACCGTTAGAGCCGTCGTCGAATCAGGTATACATTTTGAAAACATAGGTTCTGAATATTTATCAGGGAAGTCCTTGTTTTTATTGAAATTATATAATTGTGAGGAATGTCTTTCAAGAATTTCTTTTATGTAATCGTTATACGTAAAAGATATTTTTTCTTTAAATGT
>JAMPCZ010000082.1 GCA_023665935.1 Muribaculaceae bacterium
GTTTATATAAGGTGCAAAATCGTTCATTAGAAGCGTCCAAAACACAACTTCATCATTTTTTATATCTTTTTTAAAGATAAAATAAGTTCCCGTGATAAGGACTATTGATGTTAAAAATGTTATCCAAATACCCTTGTTCAATTATTTCTCCTGTGTTTGAGGGTTCGTAACAAATATTTGAAATCTATATTTACCCCTGTTATAATTATACTATGAATAATTTATTTACGGAACTTGAAAACCAAAATAAGCAAATTCCATTGGCTGAAATTCTGCGTCCTAAAACTTTGGAAGACTTTTTAGGGCAGAGTAATGTAATTTCAGATAGGAGTCCTCTTTTAAATTTGTTAAGGACGAATCGTTTGTTCTCTCTTATTTTGTGGGGAACTCCGGGGTGTGGTAAAACAACTTTGGCAAGACTTATTGCTACGAAGACCAATGCTGCATTTATTGAAATTTCTGCCGTAACATCCGGAGTGAAAGATATTAAAGATGCTGTAGATAGGGCAAAAGAAAACTTACGCGCGGGGCAGAAAACAATACTGTTTATTGATGAAATTCACAGGTATTCTAAAACCCAGCAAGATGCACTGTTGCCGCATTTGGAGAACGGTACGTTATTTATGATTGGTTCTACAACAGAGAATCCTTCGTTTCAGGTTGTGCCGGCACTGTTATCAAGATTGCAGGTAATCCGATTGAATTCCATTGATGATGAGAGCATGGCTCGTATAATTAAGCGCGGGTTCAGCTATTTAGCAAATAATTATATGTTAATGGAATGTGAAAGCGGCGTTTTGGATTTTATTATAAATCTTGCCCGCGGAGATGCGCGTTACGCGCTTAATATCACTGAGAATGCGTATTTTGCAAGTGATTTGAAAGATAATAAACGCATATTGACAGTTAAAACGATTGAAGAGATTTGCCAGCAAAGGAATACAAGATATTCGCGCCAGGAACATTATGATTGTGCCTCGGGCTTTCAAAAAAGTTTGCGCGGAAGTGATGCGGATGCAGCGATTTATTATTTGGGCAAGATGATTGTTGCCGGGGAAGAACCAAGATTTATTGCGCGGCGATTAATTGTTTGTGCGGCAGAAGATGTCGGCAATGCTGACCCTAATGCTTTAAATGTCGCGGTTAATGCGTACCGCGCTGTAGAATTACTCGGGCTTCCGGAGGGCAGGATTCCGCTTGCTCAGGCTGTGATTTATGTGGCAAGAGCACCAAAATCGAATGAAGCTTGTATGGCAATAGATATGGCTATTGGGGATATTACAAGCGGAAAGGATTATCCGCCGCCAATGCACTTGAGGGATGCGCATTATAAGGATGCCTCAAAGTATGGTTTCGGGGTCGGGTATGTTTATACACACAGTGCTCCTGATGTAGAACAGCAATTTTTGCCTGATGAACTTGTCGGCAGAAAGTATACAAGATAAGATACCCTTTCTCTTTGTGAGAGGGCGCAGTTGTGTTTGAACGTTGTGAAGACTACAAATGCGGGAGAAGGTTTAAAAATGTCAGAGGATTATGAGGTTTTTATAAAATATTTGAAATCCCTGGGGCTGGAGGTTCATACGAGGACAAAGGCTCGCGGATATCAGGGTTTTTTTATGAAAAATCGTATTGATATTTCAAAAAATATTCAGCAATCCCGTGTTATGCCGACTTTAATGCATGAGTTTGCGCATTATGTTCATCATAATTTAGAACCTTCCATAGCTCGTGACGGCGGAAGTTTAAAAGTTCTTTTTGACGAAGATGATGTAGAGATTTATGAACAGGAACTTTTAAAGGTTACACATTTTGTTGATTCTCATTCTAAGTGCGAAAAATTATTAAAATATAAGGAAGCTGTAAAATCAGGGATTTTAGAGCAAGAGAGTATTATTAAAACTGCTTATCCTGATTTTATGCGCTCAAAAAAGTTCAAAGAATTTGATAAGTATATTAAAAAATCCAAGGCTAAATATTTACTAAAATGTGACAGGGTTTGTTTTAAAGGCGGTTTGCGGGGTAATGCTTGTGATGAAATAATTTCGGTTGATAGTTTGGAAAAAGATTTTCCCGATATGCCGACAGAATTTGCTGCATACATAAGGTTACACTCGTTGCAAAAGAAACAGGCAAGGGTTAGTTCAAGGATTAATAAACTAAAAAAATACTATGCGAAACCAACGGAGCTTTTTGCAAGGCTCGTTGAGGGTTTATATCTCGATAAGTTTGAAGTGCAAAAGATTGCGCCAAATACATCTTACCGTTTTTTTAGGCTCTTGCACGGTAATTATTATGGGGATGAATTGCGGCAAGTTTTTGCTGAATATTTATGATATAGGAATAAGTACCCCGAATTTCAAGATTCTGAATCACGTTCAGAATGACGAAATTCAGGGCGTAAAATAGTTCTTACAATCCTGTGAGTTTATTAAATAAAGTTCTTAATTTAGATTGTTTAATTTCCGCATATCTTTTATCTTGTGCTGCAAGTTCGGCACCGATTTGTTTGTAAAGATATACAAAAGCATCTTCACTTCTTTCTTCTTCGGTGTCATATTCCTCGCGGATTTTGATGAGTTCGTCATTATCCAGGAATTTTCCGCCGCAGTTGTAACACTCGTCAATTTCAATATTTTGTTTTATGCTTGAATGATTTTTAACCATTTTTGAACTGCAATTCGGGCAGAATCGGTCAGCGTTTGAATTAACCTTTTCAAAGGTTTTATTTTTAAGTTTTTCAATAATAGCGGAAATATCGTCATTTTTTTCGTCAAAATGTTTGAATTCTCTGTTATCAAAGTAGATGCCGCCGCAGCCTTGAGTGCATATATCAAGGTTTATTCCGACGGATTGTATAAAAACCTTTTCCATTTCTTTGCCGCAAGCCGGGCATTTTAGTGTCTTTAGTGTATCAGCCATATCTTTTTCCTATAGTCTTGTATCTGTAAACATTGTATAATTATATTTATCCCCTTTCATCATACAGGTAAATGAATTAGGCTTCGGGAGGATTCCTGCCGCCGCCTCTGCTGAGTAAAAAATTTATTGGAAAATATTTGTAAAAAACTTTGTATTATTTTGATAAGTATTGTACAATGTATTAAAGGGTAAAATTATGGCTAAGATTGTAAACAATATAGAAGAGGCAGAAGATATAATTTGCGAGGGACTTAAGTTTGTTGCACAGAAGGACTATAGCGGAGCAAGACCTTTGGTTGACAAAGCTTACGGTTTATTCAAGGCGCAAAATTTTCTTGAAGGGATTTCTATATGTTTGAGTATGATTGCGTTTTTGAACTATTCGGAAGACAAAAACGATTACGAAAATTCAATGAATCTTTTGAATGACGCAACTTTTATGGCTAAACGTTCGGAGAGCGATACGGCTCTGCTTATAAATGAGTTTGCTGCGGGTAGTATAAATTTTTCGCAGGATAATAAGGATGTGGCGTTAATTCATTATAATAACGCGTTAAGCCTTTCTGTTGAGGAAGATAAATATAACCTTGCGAATCTTTTGAATATAAGAATTCGCCAGTTGCAAAACGGTATGGATTATTCGCTGCCAACCAACAGTGACCCGCTGATTTCTCTTGTGAAAATCAGCCGTTCAATTACCGCGGTAAGTGATATCGATGAGTTATTGCGGGTAATTGCCGAAGAAACAAAAAATGCGATTCGGGCGGACAGATGTACGGTGTTCCTGTTGGATAAAGATACGGATGAACTATGGTCGAAGGTTGCATTGGGACTTGATTCCAGCCAGGAGATAAGGTTCCCGGCGGATAAAGGTCTTGCCGGATATGTCGTAAAGACCGGTGAATCCATAAATATTGCGGAAGCTTACGACGACCCTCGTTTTAATCCTGAAGTTGACAAAGAAACCGGATATAGAACTAAAACAATTCTTTGTATGCCGATTATAAATAATAACCGTGAAATTATGGGTGCGTTGCAGGTTATTAATAAAATTGACGGTGTGTTTACAAAAAATGATGAAGATTTACTTATAGCAATTGGCGGCAGTGCAAGTATTGCCTTAGAAAATGCTCAGTTGTTTGATAAACAGCTCCAAATGTATCATGAACAAAAACTTTTATTTGAAAGCTTTATCAATACACTGGCAACTTCAATAGACGCGAGGGACAAGATTACGGCAGGTCATTCCGCCAGGGTCAGGCAGTATTCTACCCTTTTGGCAACCGAGGTCGGTATGGAACCTAAGGATATCGGACTCTTGGAAAAGGCTGCAACTTTGCATGATATCGGAAAAATCGGTATTCGAGATTCTGTTTTACAAAAAGACGGAAAACTTACTGATGAAGAATATAAACATATTCAAGAGCACGTAAGAATTACGCATAATATTTTGAATAAGATTTATATGTCCTCCGATTTCAGGCTGATTACCGAAATGGCTTGTTCTCATCACGAAAAATGGGACGGCTCCGGATATTACAGACATCTTAAAGGTGAAGAAATTACGCTTGGCGGAAGAATTCTGGCAGTTGCTGATGTTTTTGATGCGATAACCTCAAAACGTCACTATCGTGATAAAATGCCGATAGTAAATGTTATTGATATTTTGTTAAAAGGTGCAGGGTCACATTTTGAAAAGAATTTGGTGGATGTATTTTTATCAATTTCGTTAAACAAAATAATCCGTGTATTTTTATCGGAATCAAACGGTAAAATAAAGCCGGCAGATGACGTATTTTTGAGTAAGTGGAATTTGCTTGATGTATATAATCTGAGTGGTGCGGAATCTTTGAGCGAAGATGAAAAGCTTGTTTTGAATCTGTTTAATATTTATTACACCGGTAATAACGGCGGGGAGGTGTAGTTGTGAGAAAAAATTTAATTGCTGTAATATCTTTATTATCAATTTCTTGCAGTCCTGTTTTGGCAATTGATATTACCGGGCTAAGACCTGTTAATCCGTTGGAGTCCTCTTCAACATATCAGCAGGTTGTTAATCAGCCGTCGTTTGAGTTAAAACGAGGTTCTCTGACTCGTAATGCGATAAAAAATCAATATACAATTGCGATGGATAAATTTATGCAGTCGAATGTGCGTTCTTCATACAGAGATTTTAAAATGCTGATAGAAAATGTTGTTCCAAATGATTACGTATATATGCGTTTGACTCAGGAAATGGCTTCTATCGGCTTCTTTTCTTTGGCGGAGTTGTCTATGTCAAAGGTTCAGGACAGCAGTGTTTCAACTTTATTGGAAGAAGATGTTAAAAATTATTATTTCCCGAATTATACATTGACGCATAAAGATCAAATGTATCTTGCAGAAGTTTATTCAAATATAATGTACAATGACCAAAGTGTTGAGGCAACAAACGAATTAAAAAAACAAGCATCACTGCTGACAGAATCCGATTATGCAAATTATCTTGTAGCTTTCGGCAGCATGAAAAACGGTGATATAAAACAGGCTGAAAAATCTATAGACAGCGCGATTTCAAAGAATCCTAAGAATCTCAATTATAAAAGATTGAAGGCTGAAATTTATTCCCAGTCAAACAAACCGCAGGATGGAGTCAGGTATTTGAGTGCTATTAATTCTGCCGATATTAACACCGTAATTTTTGACAAAGAACTTCATTCATCAGGTCAGTATATTTTGTATAAGGCAGCAAAAAATGATTATTTAAAAAAGTACCACCTGGCTTATTATTACTATGACAAGAATGAATTGAACAAAGCATTGAGGGTTTTGCAAACCTCAATCAGCGGAAAGAAAAATATTAATAAAGATGTTTTTGCATTAACCGCAAAAGTTTATTTTGAGATGAAAGAGTTTGAAAAAGCCCAGGATTATGCGATGAAAGCCGTGGATATCGAGCAGGGAAATCCGGAAGCTCTGATAGTTTTGGGTGACATTGCTTTGAGAAATCAAGATTATAAACTTGCGGAAGGGTATTTCAAACGCGCAATGTCAAAAGATGATACGCACATTGCGGAAATCTCGCTCGCTCAAATTTATCAAAAACTCGGTAATGTAAAAAAAGCAAAGGATATATATTCCAAGATTTTGAAAGTTAGTTCAAAATCTTATGTCGCATATTACGAAATGGCACTGTTGGAAAAGGACAGAGAAGAAGCTTATCTCAAAAAAACCGTCGCGATTAATCCTAATTTTAAGGATGGATGGATAGATTTGGCAAGACTGGCGATATCAAAAGAATCTTACGAACAGGCTTTGGAGTATTTAGGAATTGCAAAATATATTGATGATAGTGATTACAGGTACTATTACTACTTCGGGCTTGTCCTAAAAAATAAAGGATTGGATTCGGAAGCAAAATCAAATTTTGAAAAAAGCTTGAATTTGAATCCTGATTATGAGTTAGCAAAAGAGGAATTGAGTATATGAAAAAAAACTTATTAATTGTTGAAGATCACGAATTAACAAGATTTGGGTTAAAAACGACATTTGAAGATGTTGATTTTATAGACTCAATTTATGAAGCCGCAAGTGCGGAGGATGCGATAGAATTGTTCAAATCAAATCCTGTAGATTTAGTTATTATGGATTTGGGCTTGCCTAATATGAACGGAATTGATGCAACGCAGGAAATCCGTTCAATGAACTCGGATGTTAAAGTTATTATTTTGACTTCCCATAATGATGAAAAAGAGGTTTTGAACAGTTTGAAAGCCGGAGCCAACGCATATTGTTCAAAAGAAATAAATCTGCAAAGATTGGTTCAGGTTGTCCAGTCTGTTGCAGACGGAGCTGCCTGGTTTGACCCGAGTATTGCTCATATAGTTTTGAAAGCCGGAGCCAATGCTTCTGTCGGTGTACCTGAAAGTAATTATAAAGATTATGATTTGACCGCTCGAGAAGCTCAAATTTTAAAACTTATGACAGAAGGACACAGTAATATGGAAATCGCGCAGCAGCTTGTTATTAGTGTTAATACCACAAAAGCTCACGTTGCAAATATTTTGCAAAAATTAGAAGTTGATGACAGATTGCAGGCTGCATTGAAGGCTTTGAAGTACAAAATAGTATAGGGCGGCTATGTCAGATTTGAAAAGAATTTTGATAGTTGATGAGAATCCAAAGTCCTTGGTGAAGGTTCTGCCGATGTATGGATATGATGTGGTTTCAGTACCGGATTGCGTGCGGGCATCTGCATGTCTGGAATCGGAAAATCCTTTTGATATGGTTTTATCTGAACTTGCGCTGCCTAAAATCAGCGGATTGGAGTTTCTGAAAAATCTAAGAAAATCTGAGCAGTATTCACATATTCCGTTTATTTTTGTAACAGAAGAAGATGACGTAAAAAAAATGGTACAGTGTTTGAATTTTGGTGCCGATGATTATATTACTAAACCTTATGCACTTCCGAATCTGCTGGCTCGTATGGCGGCAGTTTTGAGGCGTGTAAAACCTTCCCAAAATGATTTGTTGCCTAATGTTACAAATAAGCAAAAAACGGCTGTCAACTCCTTGACGGCAAGGGAAAAAGATGTTTTATTATTAGTTACGCGGGGGCTTGATAACAGTGCTATCGCCAAAGAGCTTTATGTTAGTATAATTACTGTAAAAGCCCATTTGCAAAGTATATTTAAAAAGTTAAATGTAAAAAACCGGACTCAAGCTGTTTTATTTGCGATAGACGCAGGCTTGATAAGTAAAGAGAAATAAATATATATTTAAGGAGATAAGAATGTTAGATTATACAAAAGAAGAATTATTATCTTTGATTGAAAATACCCCTGAAAAGTTCAATGAGTGGAAAAAAGACAGAGATGATGTTGATTTAAGTGAAGTAGATTTTTCAAATATGATTATAAAAGAAGTAGATTTTTCTGATGTGGACTTGAATTCCAGTTCTTTTTCGGATTGTAATCTGCTTTCCATAAATTTTTACGGTGCAGATTTAACTGCTGTTGATTTTACAAGGGCGGTGGTTACTGAATGCGATTTTTCAGAAAGTATCCTGACCGGCGCAGATTGCAGCTATGCTGAGATGACATACTGTAACTTTACTGATTGCGATATGGCGGGAACTGTTTTATCAGAAACAGTTTTGACCAGTTCAGATTTGACTGCGGCTGAAAATTTAAGTTCTGCAAGATATGACAGTGATACTGTTTGGCCTGATGATGATATGATGCCGAGCGAATTTGATACCGCTTACAAAGATGATTTATCATCACTGAAAGATGATGAAGATTCCATGGTTGAAGATTACTAGAAAGGGGCTTTAAAATGATAAAGGTTGCGGTTTGCGGTGCATATGGAAAAATGGGCAGAGAAGTTTGCGAGGCTGTCACAAATGATGCTTCAATGGAACTTGTTGCCAAAATAGATATTCAAGGTGAGGCATTTCGTTCTATTGATGAGGCTAAAAAATCTTGCGAAATTGATGTTTTAATCGATTTTACCCAGCCTAAATCAATTTTTGAAAACGCTTTGTACTGTTTGAACAACGGTATTAAAATTGTTATCGGAACAACCGGTTTGAAAGATGAAGAGATTGCGCAATTAAAAGAGCTTTCCGTAAAGAATTCTACAGGCTGCCTTATTGCTCCGAATTTCTCCACCGGTGCAGTGTTGATGATGATGTTTTCAAAAATGGCAGCAAAATATTTCGACAATGCAGAGATTATTGAATTGCATCATAACCAAAAGAAAGACGCGCCATCAGGTACAGCGATAAAAACCGCATTGATGATGTCAGAAGCAAAATCAACATTTAAAAAAGATAATTGTGCTGAAACAGAAACCCTTGAGGGGGCTCGTGGCGGTACTTCGTATTCTGATATTCAGATTCATTCAGTGAGAATGCCTGGTTATATAGCTTCTCAAGAAGTAATTTTCGGTTCATCAGGGCAAATTTTTAAAATCCGTCATGATTCTATGGATAGAAAGTGTTATATGGGTGGAGTTTTACTTGCCGTAAAACACGTGGTTGAGGCGAATGATTTTATCTATGGGCTTGAAAATATAATGTAAAGAAAAGGAGAGAGAAGATGGTGAAATTCAATAATAGTCCGAAATTTCGGGGGG
>JAMPCZ010000083.1:0-4633 GCA_023665935.1 Muribaculaceae bacterium
CCGGTATGAATAAGCACGGAGGTTATGGATTTCGTAGCAATAGAAACCGAAAGTTTTTTATCATTCACAAACAAATCGTCCCCGCTTCTTTTCACCAAAAAGCCGCGGCTTTCTAAAGCCTCCTTGATACAAGAAATTAAAAGCCTTTGCCTGAACACGCCTTCCACAAGTTCAATATTAAACTGTTCGGAAATAAAACTAAGCATATATTTACTGTAAATCGGCTCATTATTAATAACATCCTCAATATCAACCATTTCGGATAATTTCACTTCGCATTCGCCGCAAAACGCAACAATCGCATCACCTTGAATCTTAAAATTCTTATAAATCCAATGAGGGGCAAGCTGTGACCCTATATATTTAATTTCTTCATCTATAAATAATTTCTTCATCTTACTCAAAAAGAACCTTCATATACTCAGAGCCGTGATTAGCCTCAAGTGCTTTTTTTAATCTTGTACACGACTCACATATCCCGCAATGTTTTTCACCGCCTTGATAGCAGCTCCTTGTCAATTCCAAAGGAACATGACTTTTCAAGGCTAACATGACTATATCATTTTTGTTATTATTTATCAAGGGTGCAACAACTCTCGGGGGGTAAATAATTTCGGCATCATTTTCTACCGCAAAATTCCCAGCTAACAATGTGTTTTGCGTAGAATACTCAAATTCATTGTTAATTGCATCAATAAATTCCTGCCTGTTATCGGAAAAAGTCTGAGCTTCCTCTTTATTCGCCCCTATCAGTATGTAATTATACCCGAAAGAATCCGCAAAACATCCTGCTATATTTAAAAACAATCCGTTACGATTCGGAACCCAAACAGATTTCATACTTTGTTCAGGATTCGAAAGTTCTTCGCCCGTAGGAACATCATCTCCCGAAACCAAAGACGTTTGGGTAATTTCCCTCAGCCAGTCTAACGTAATAACTTTATGCTTAATTCCATAATAATCACAAATTTTTCGAGAAGCCTCAATCTCCTGCATCGCAGACTTTTGCCCATAATCAAAAGTCAAACCGAGTTCAACATTTAACTCTTCCTTTTTCAAACCCAAACTGACAAGTGAATCCAAACCTCCCGAAAGCAGTATTAATGACTTAGTCATCTATATCTTCCTCTTCTGAATCTTCGTATTCATCTATTATTGAAACAGCTTCAACCTTCAAATTATCAGGATAATCAGCAGAAGCAATAACTTCATCTAAAATCCCTCTATCTGACATGTTGTATAACGCAATCATAGCATTCTTGCGGACTTCAAAATCCGTATCATTTTCAAGAACATGTTTAATCGTATCATAAGCTTTCGGATGTTCACTATCCATAAGAGCTTCAATCGCATTAATCCTAACCTGGGTAGATTCATCCGACAACGAATTTTTCAAAGCCCTGAATACCCGTTCATTATCTAAAAAGCCCACCTTGATAAGAGCTTCAATTGCACGTTCTTTCAAGAATGAAAACTTATCCATAATCCCTTGTTTTGTTTCCAAAATACTTACTAGCGGATCGACTGCACGAGAATCACCCAGTAAACCCAAAGCAGAAACGGCTGATTCTCTTAAGTAAACAGATTTTTCATCCTCATCATTAACGACTTCAATCAACGGAGCAACCGCGAACCTGTCACCAATACGACCCAGCGCATCCGCACATGCCAGCCTTACTCTGTAATTTTCATTCTTATTGTTCAAACAATAAAGCAAGGACGACACAACATCGGTATTCTTTTGATTCGCAATAGCTTTTGCACACATAATTCGGACGTTATTATATTTTTCTCTTACCTCCTCTTGGGCAAATTCTGCATTGCGCAGCAAGAGAATATCAACCAAAAATTCAAGACTTGAAGAATCTCTGTATCTGTCAAGGCATCTGATAATGTGCATAATAACATCCGGCTCTTTTGCATTTACAAGCATGTAGTTGTATATGGCAAGCAAATCATTTTTGGAATATTTATCTTCAAGGGCATCAATTTCAGCAATGACAGCATCCGCCGCCTTATCACCAAACAAGCCGCAATCACGCGCAATCTGTTCTAAATTCAAATCCGTATTACTGCTCAACATCTAACCCTCTTATTGCAACAATTTTATAATAAATAACAAATTATTTCAACAATATATATTATAGTGATAATAAGCGTAAAACATACAATTAAATTGTAACAAATTTTTAATCATCTGACAAAAAATATTTTTCTTTGATTTAGAATGAATGTATAGCAGTTTACTTAAAGAAATGGTGTAAAATGAATATCGACTCAATTAAAATTTATTCCGCCGGCTCGTTACCCAAGCACAAGCAGAGGGCAAATATGCTTGAGTATAAAGAGAGTACGGGTGTGTGTGGAGAAAAAAATGTGAATAGAGGATATTATAGCGGCAGCTTTACGGGTAATAACGGAGCTGCCGTTAAGTTTCTCGACAAATGCCTCAATTCAGTTAACAAATTATGTGATGACAAAACAGTAGTTGCCCAAAACCTGGTAGCTCTGATTATGGCGGCTTGTTTCAGACCAATCGCTATTATGGCTCTCCCTGATAAGAAAAAAGAAGGCGAAGCTCAAGGCAGCAACTGGAAAAACAAAGTAAAAGCTTCAGCTCACGCTATCGCTTCAGGACTCGTAGGTTTCGGATTCTCAAGTATTATTATGTGGCCGCTGGATCAAGGTGTTAAAAAACTAAAACAGGCAGCTAAAAACTTTAAAGAAGGTGAATTCGACAAGATATTAACCCCTAAACGTGTAGAAAAACTTAAGAAAATCTATAAAGTTGATAACTTAAAAGAACTTGAAAAATCAAAAGTATTTGAAAAAGTAACAAAAGTTATCAACATGGCTCCTGATACATTCGTATTCGGTATCGCAAAAGCATGCTTGACTATCGCGATGATTCCTCCAATTATGAAATTCTTTGGATGGGATGATAAGAAAGCTCCGGTATTGGTAAAAGCTCAAACTCCGATTCAACCGAAGATGGCTCAATTTGTAGGAGGGCAAAAATAATGAACGTAACATTACAAACAAACAAATTTAACCCTCAATACAACAACTATAGACAGCAAAACTTCACAGGTTTTGAACTTCCGACAACATCAAAACTTCTTGCTCCGATAGGAAAATTAAAAAATGCTGCAACAAACAAAGTTGCAGAACAATATACCGCAAGAATTTACACATCAAAAGCTGCCGAATGGCTGGCTAACAGAACCGAAAAACTTTCAAGCGTAGTTGACCACATGCAGGTAATCGGCTCTGTAATTATTTCAGGCATGTATATGCTAAGAACATTACAAAATAAAAAACTTAGCGAAGACAAAGACAGTAGAAATACTCTTATCATCAACCAAGGTCTGACTTTCGGTTTGGCTACAGGCTGCGGATATTTCCTTGACAGCAAACTTGACAATATGTGGGAAAAATTCACCCAAAAATACGCAGCAAGACAACTTGATGATAAGAATTTCGTTAAAACTATCAGCGATATAAACGATGGAATAGTTAAAAAAGCGGAAAAAGATTTTGGTATGGAATTCAAAAAGATTCCGAAAAAACAAAAACCAAAACTTATGACTGCATTGAAATATCTTGAAGATAATCTTCCTGATTCAAGTATCACCGCAAGAGTACGCGGCATGGGCGTGTTGAAAAAACTTGCAGTATTCGGTACCGTATACAGATTCCTCGGACCCGTTGCAGTAACTCCGGTTGCAAACTATATCGGAAATAAGATTGCCGCCAATAAGAAAACTGAAACAAATAAAGCAGCATAAGATTTTTCTGCACAATTTAATATAAAAAAATCGGGATTTCGTTATTTTGAATTTTATTCAGAATAGGAAGTCCCGTTTATAATATAATATGCTAAAACTCATAGTTTATAAGTTATTTTGTAAGTTTCTCCGGTAAACAAAAATATGGGTTATTTTGAATCTTAGCCCAGGCTATATAAGCTTTGTTCCCGAAAATTTTTGTCGAGGTATCTTTTACAAAAGTTTTTTTACCTGTTTTTAAATCAGTTTGCTCCGCATACAGATCCAGCTCAAAAGATTCAGACGCTTTTGATTTAGATTTCATCGCGCGGTATAATTCATCAACCTGCAGCTCTGTCAGAGCACAGTGCAGTTTATATTTGTCATTAGGAGATGATATTACTTCATGGTAAAGACACATGCCGTTTTGCCAGCCAAGAATACGTCTTTCCGTCGTAAACTTCTTGCCCTCAAATTCCGAAGTAATAGTTTCCTGGTAACGTTCACAGTCTTTAAATTTTTTAACGAAACTTGACGAAAATTTTGTATATTCAGCAGCATACGCGCACAAAGTACCAATAACCGCCAATACTGCAAATGTCGCTAATAATTTATTCAAAACACTCATTTCTCATTCCCTCTCCAAACATTATAACAAAAAACTTAATTTAGTAAAGTATTGATACAAAACCCCACCTCGCATTAAACACCATCGCTCGCACTTGCGTCAAGACTCAACGTCTTGCCGACGCATGCTCGGCTCTCGCTATCGCTCGTGGCTCTGCTCCTGAACCCCGCCTCGCATTAAACGCCATCGCTCGCACTTGCGTCAAGACTCAACGTCTTGCCGACGCATGCTCGGCTCT
>JAMPCZ010000083.1:4733-8850 GCA_023665935.1 Muribaculaceae bacterium
CCATCGCTCGCACTTGCGTCAAGACTCAACGTCTTGCCGACGCAT
This sequence comes from Muribaculaceae bacterium, assembly GCA_023665935.1. Classification (GTDB taxonomy): domain Bacteria; phylum Cyanobacteriota; class Vampirovibrionia; order Gastranaerophilales; family Gastranaerophilaceae; genus Zag111. The sequence continues at coordinate 4,779 of JAMPCZ010000083.1, forward strand.
GCTCGGCTCTCGCTATCGCTCGTGGCTCTGCTCGGCGGGGCAAAAAAAAGCTATGTACTGAGGTGCATAGCTGTTGATTAGGGATATGTGTATCTTAGTTTCTAAGGAGTATAGTTTAATATTAGCACCTCTAATTTTTTTGTAATCATACAAAATGATGAGATTTTAAATTATTCTATAAAATTTATTTCCTCAGACAAATTTTCCCTAATCTTTTTTATAATATTTTCCGGCGTTTCATCCAACGCCTCCGAAATTCGCCAAAACGTAGTAAACTGCAAATCAGACTTGCCCAACTCAACGTCAGACCATATCGATTTAGATACATTTAACTCATTTGAAATCAAACTAATAGACTTACCGGTTTTCAAACGCAGTTCCTTTACCGTTTTTGCCACTGCATTCAAAATTACCGCCCGCTTTTTCTTATTTTCCGCTTGCATAATTTTATGTTATCGTTTATTATAATTATACTGTTCGGAATTCCCTACATTGGAGGTTAAGATGCATCAAATAAAAAAAGGTTTTACTCTGGCAGAAGTATTAATTACACTAGGAATTATCGGTATAGTATCCGCTATGACTATACCAAATTTGATAAGTAAACACCAAAAACGAACAATCGAAACAAAATTGTTCAAAATCCATTCCTCCGTACTGCAAGCAATCAGAATGGCTCAAGCAAATTCGGACGGAAACTTTAACCTTAACAACCTGGCTCAAGAAACCGTAAATGTTAACGGATTTTCCTGGCCGAAAAGTAAAACTGTATTTGATGAATATTTTTTGCCGGTATTCAAAGTTTCACATACATATCCGGCAGACTATTCTAGTCAGCTATACGTTTATTCAGCCGACGGATCAACGAAGGTTGCAGGCATTGACCGTTCCTCATATATTGTAGCTTTAAATGATGGAACTCTCTTAGGTTTCGTGAAAGCCGGAAATAATGAAGAATTTTACATAGATGTAATCTTCAATCCAAATAAAAAACGCTTAATTAGCGGTAAAGACACATTTTTTATGAAATACAAATCCGATGGTTACGGCAATTTTTCATATAAACCATATAAACAATTTAATAAAGAAACACTCAAAGAATATTGCGCCTCAAAATCCGCTCGTCCAGCAGCTTCAATTTACCCTTCAGCATTTTGTACATCATTGATATTCCAAAATAATTTCGAAATCCCTGCAGATTATCCGGTAAAAATCTAAAAACCTTATATGATAAATTTCCCAATTTATAGTATAATAATCATATGAATATAAATCAGGAATTTGGAACAATAGCAGCAATATCAACACCGATAGGCACCGGCGGAGTCGGAGTTATAAGAATTTCAGGCGATAAGAGCTTTGAAATCGCCCTAAAAATCTCAGACCGAAAAACTTTGCCGCCCGGGAAAATTTGTCACGGATGGATTTATGACGGAGAAGTGAAAGTTGATGAAACGGTGATACTTCCGTTCAAAAAGCCAAACAGCTACACAGGGGAAGATGTTATCGAAATACAATGCCACGGCGGAGTTAACGTAGTAAAAAATATCCTTGATATAGTTCTGAAAAACGGAGCAAGAATGGCTGAACGCGGAGAATTCACAAAACGAGCATTCTTAAACAAAAAACTTGACCTCTCCCAAGCCGAAGCCGTAGATGATTTAATCCACGCCAAAACTTCACATTTTGCAATCCAATCAGCAAAAAATTTATCAGGAATTTTAGCTTCAAAAATAAACGAAATTAAAGGTGAAGTATTTGAGGTCGCATCAAGAATCGTTGCTGGAACAGACTTTCCTGAAGATGTCCCGGAACCTGAATATTCTTACCTTATCTCAAGTTTTGAAAAATCACTAAACGATATTGATAAAATTCTTGATTGCGCAAAATCATCAGACATCCTGCGCCAAGGACTGAAAGTTGCAATAGTAGGGCGTCCAAACGTCGGCAAATCTTCGCTATTTAACGCTTTACTAAACCTTGACCGAGCAATCGTTACCGATATTGCAGGAACGACTCGTGACGTAATCAAAGAAACTCTTGACCTTGGGGTTTCTGTGACCTTGATAGATACCGCAGGAATCCGCAAAGACAACGGCATTGATAAAGTTGAAGAAATCGGAATTGAATATTCTAAACAATCAGCAAAAGAAGCTGACCTGATTCTATTCTTGTACGATGCCCAAACCGGGTTAACCAAAGAAGATAGAGAAATCTATGAAATAATTAAAGACAAACCGCACATAAATATTGCGAACAAAATTGATTTAGCTCAAAATAAATTCGTGCCGGAATTGGACGAAACAAAAACAATATCTGTTTATTCTCAAATAGGATTAGACGAACTGCGCGAAACATTAAAATCTACAATATGCAGTTTTGCTCCCGAAGATACTGAATTTGTAACGAACAAACGTCAGCAGACATGCCTGATAAGATGTAGAGAAGCTTTACAGCGAGCCCTAGCCGCAGCACAAATTCAAGAGATACAAGACATGATTTATATAGACTTAAAATCAGCACTGCTTGCACTTGATGAAATTACGGGCGAAGTAATAACCGACGAAATTCTAAACAATATCTTCAACCATTTCTGTATCGGGAAATAAGTAAGGCAAAAAACTTATAGACCCTGAATACGGTTCAGGTTGACAAAAAAATACGGCAAACATTCTGTCATTCTGAAATTTATTCAGAATCTTAGAATTTTTGCCATTATAATATAATTTTACGAATTAAAATTTTTATACTTATAACTCAAAATACTGTAGCTTGACACATCCGTTGAGGAGTTATCATCACCATAGAAAACAGAAGTTTGGGTAGCTTTTCTATAGTTTTCTTCATCAATTTTTTCCTGCTTATTGCAAGAATGAGTGTATGAAGATATCTCTGCACTCGTAACACGACCATCGTGATTTTTATCAATTTCGTCAAAATTTTCAAGGATTTTACTTACCATTTCCGTTGAATAAGCTCCGCTTGCCGCAAGCTGAGATAATTCATTTCTTGATACGCCTGATGTTGAAATAGTATTTGTCATCTTATTCATTTCATCTGCACTTATTACACCATCACCATCTTTGTCAAATACAGAAAAATTATCCTGCAAATAAGACGCAAACGGCTGATTCAAAGTTAAATAATTAGAATTATCAGTACGAGCCGCAGTAATATTTTTATAAGTCACGCCATCCTCGGGATAAAGTGATGCCAAATATGCGTATGTGTTATTCAAATTTGACGCAATACTTGTAATAATTGATGATCCTGATGCCATAAGCCTAAAACCTTTCTAAATTCTATCCTACACATATAATAATGTTTTTTTTCAAAAAGTCAAGGATATATTTATATTAACGCAGATAGTTCATATTTTGAAAGGTCAAAACATAATATGCACAACCGTATCCTGACCCATTTTTCGCTAAACAAGTTTTGTCATACGGATTTTGACCATCTTTAGAACCAAATGGTTTTATTGTTTTGTCCTCATACGCAAACAAAAATAAATCTTTGCCATATACATTAGGAAGATATTTACCATTGACATCAACAAATATATGTATAATCGAATATTTAGGTGAATAAAACGGTTCAGTTTTCCACCATAAAGATACTCCATTAGAAAGAGTAATCTTATAATACCGGTTATCTTTTGAATAATTCATAGAGGGTATTCCATTTTTCATTGTATAAGTATGATTCGGGCAACATAGTCCATTATTATCGACAAGCCCGCAATCATTTAAAATTTTTAAAAATGGTTTCAAATTATTTGCGACTTTCGCTGCATTTTTACCGGTAAAAGATTCTATCCCCCAAGATTCAACTTCGCCATACTCTTCTTCAGCCATCTCGAAAGCCCTGGTTAAAATAGACTGTGTAACTCTTAATTTTGTAATTGTAGACCTTTCACTATATTTATGAATCAAATTCGGAATCGTCATCGCGGCGACTACGCCGATTATGCCCAGGGTGATTAATACCTCCGCTAAAGTGAACGCGGCTTTTTGCCCCCTCTCCCTACCCCTCTCCCACCAGGGGCGAGGGAAACTATCAATTCTCGGAT
>JAMPCZ010000084.1 GCA_023665935.1 Muribaculaceae bacterium
AGCTACGCATACAGGCTCACTCCATTTATCACAGGATTTGGCAAGGGTGACCCCCTCCCCTTCACTTCCCCTCACCCATTCGGGAAACAGAATCACACAACTCTCAAGTTCGTTGGTTCTTCTAGTCCCTCCAGGGGCGGGGATTAATTTTTCGTCATTCTGAGGGAGTGCACGACCGAAGAATCTCCTTCAATTATCCGATACGCCGCGGGCTGTATTATGTTAAAATTCCATAATAAGAATGGAGATATTATGGAAGAGTTATTAAATCATATACAGGAAGTTTTGGGTGTTCCGGAATTCCTGATTGGTCAGTGCAATTTTCTGCCGGAGTTTGTAAAATCTTCACTGATTACCAGTATCAATTTTATACCGTGGTTATACATTCTATATTTTGGGATAGAGCTGCTGGAACGATTCTTTATGAAAAATATTCACCTGTTGGTGAAATTTATGAAAATGTTTGGTCCGATATTTGGGGTTGGAATTTCGGTAATCCCGGAATGCGGCTATCAGGTTATTGCGGCAACTTTCTATTCAAGGAGGATGATTACGCGCGGAACTTTGCTTGCGTATTTTATCTCGTGTTCTGATGATGCGCTTCCGCTTTTGTTTATGGATTTAAGTAAGGCGGCTGTGATTATTCCGATTATTGTAATAAAAATTATTGCCGGTATTGTTGTTGCTTATACTGTAGATATTTTATTTGCCTTAAGCAACAGGATTACGGAAAACATCAATGCTATAAATACAGATTTGAATGAGCCGGCGTGCTGTCATCACAGAATCAGCACGATTGAAAACTTGCCATATTGGTGGATGCATCCGTTGACTCATACGTTTAATATGTTTATGTTCACTCTTTTAAGTTTGTTGTTTATTGAAAGTGCAATTAACGGGTTCGGCGGAGTTGAAAACTTGGCAGCGTTTTTGATGATTGATTCTCCGATATCGGTTATTGGGCTTGCAGTATTGGGTATGGTGCCAAACTGTGTTGTTTCAATTTTTATTGCATTACTTTATCTCAAAGGGCTTATCAGCTTTCCTGCATTATTGGCGGGTCTTGTCACAGTTACGGGCTTAGGGCTCTCAACTCTTGCAAAACGCCAGCAAAACAGTACTGATAATACATTGATAAGCGGAATTTTACTTGTTACAGGTATTGTAACGGGTCTGATTGTTTATTATAATATGCCGTTTGTGGAGGCTATAAAGTCAATGTTTGTCGGTTAAGGAGTTTTTATGGATAGAATTTCATTTTTTATTCACTATTTTCAAGATTTTGCGGCATCAATTCTTCCCGAATTTGTCGCGGATGCCTTGGCTGACAGCTTGAAGCTTGTTCCGTTTTTGTTTGTCGTATTTATTATAATTGAGCTTTTGGAACATTATTTTGTAAAAAAGCGGCATTTAGTTGTATTTTTTATGAAAAAAATAGGACCTGCTTTTGGAAGTTTGTTCGCTTCTATTCCGCAGTGTGGTTTTTCTGTTGTTGCTACTACTCTATATACCAGGAGAATTCTTAGCCGCGGAACACTTTTGGCGGTTTATTTGGCGACTTCGGATGAGGCAATTCCCGTGTTGATATCAGAACCTTCAAAGATTTATCTGATTTTGCCGATAATTCTTGTGAAGGTTTTTGTTGCAATTATTGTGGGGTATTTGGTTGATTCGCTTGTAAAATACGAAGCCGATGCTCCTGCTTTGGAATCGACTTCTCATAATCATACCTGTTCCCATCAGCATAATCTGTCACAGGATGTTAAGGCAAAGGCGTTTTGGTTCTATCCGCTCAAACATACGTTTAATATTTTTATATTCATATTAATTGTTTCATTGATTTTGGGTTATCTGATTTCAAATGTCGGAACCGAAGAAAATCTTGCAAAATACTGCTTAATGGATTCTCCTCTGCAGCCGATAATTGCATCGCTTATCGGTTTGATTCCTAATTGTGCAATATCTGTAATGCTTACTGTAATGTTTGTCAAGCACACAATCAGTTTTGGTTCATTACTTGCAGGATTATCCAGTGCGGGCGGCTTAGGCTTGCTTGTGTTGTTAACAAAAAATAAGGATAAAAAAGATACTGTCATTGTTTTGGCGATATTGGTTTTGGTAAGTTCTGTTTTAGGACTGATTTTTCAATATAATTTGTTTGGAATCAATAATTTGTTTTCGTTTTTTGGAATAAACTTGTAAAGGAGAATTATGTTACGGACTGAAAAGTTTAATGAGGCATTTGAACTTCACAACAACGGTAAATTGACCGATGCGCGAGATTTGTATTTGGAGATTTTGAAAACTGAACCGGCTAATGCTCAGGTGTGGGATTTGCTTGGGGTTTTGTATTATCAGGCAAATGAATACCTTGAAGCTGAGCGTTGTATAAAAAAAGCGATAGACATTAGTCCGAGATTTTATTATCTGGAGAATCTTGCAAGATTATATTTAGACATGGGTGATTTTGAACTTGCAATTGCAATATATGAAGATTTGGTCAAACATAATCCGACTTATGATAACTGGTTCAACCTTGCAATGGCTTATAAAGGCAGCAAAAACTGGATTAAATCAAAAGAGGCATACTACAAATCATTGGAGATTAATCCGAAAGGTTATGAGTCATATTTCAATCTTGCGTATCTTGCATTGAATGAGAACCATCCGCAAGAAGCTGTGGAGTGTTATAAAAAAGCACTTGAGATTAACCCTGAAGATTGGGAATCTATGTATTTTCTTTCTTTGGCGCAGATGCAGACAAAGGATTATAAAAACGGTTTGGCAAATTTTGAATCACGTCTTTGCCGTCAAAGTGCAATAGTTACCCAGGAAAAAACATACCCAAATCTTATGAAAACCCGTCCTGTTTGGAATGGTGAAGATTTAAGCGGGAAAACTTTATTCACCTATTACGAAGCCGGTTACGGCGATATGCTTATGCTCTACAGATATATGCCGATTTTGACTTCTATGTGTAAAAAGGTTATTATAAAACCCCAAAAAGAATTGGCTCCGTTATTTAGAGAAAATTCCTATGGTGCCGAAGTTTTAGAAATCTTCGATTTTGAAAGTGAATTGGATTTCGATTATCATATTCCGTTCTTGAGTGTTCCTTATGTTTTGGGGCTGGAGGGTGAAGATGTATTTGTTAATAAATCAGGTTACTTGAAGGCAAATCCTGCTAAAATTAAGTATTACGGCGATAGATATTTTGATAATGATAAGTTTAAAATCGGTATTAAATGGCAGGGAAATACTCACTATGATTTGGAAAGAGTGCTGAAAGTCGAAGATTTTTTCAGATTGTTTGAATTGGAAGGGACTCAGTTTTATTCCTGCCAAACTTTTGAAGGCTCGGAGGAGTTTGAAAAAATTAAAGATAAATACGATGTTATTGATCTAGGTTCAACGTTCTCTAATTTTTCCGATACTGCGGGCGCACTTCAAAACATGGATTTGATAATTTCAAACGATACGTCGCTGGTACATCTTGCGGGGGCAATGGGTAAGCCTTGTATGGTTCTATTACCGCATGTTTACAATTGGCGGTGGCATACCGATTTGACCAAATGCGATTGGTATGACAGTGTAAAAATCTTTGTTCAGCCTGAAAACGGTGATTGGAAGTCTGTTTTTGATGAAGTTGAAGGTGAGCTGGTTAAATTACTTCATTAATTTTTTTCAAGTGAAGTATTTATCGCAGTAGTTTCCCGGGTTTCCTTTTTGCTCTGCATTGAGGGCTGTCATAAAATGTAAAAATTTCTGCTCCTTACTTGTATTTCCTCAAAACAAAGAGTATTATTATATTACGTTTTGGATATTCAAAGTCGGAAGGAAAGTTTATGAAAAAGATATTAGCTTTATTGTTGGTTTTAGGAATTTCGGCACCAGCTTTTGCAATAAGTGATACCCCGAAATTAAGCAGAAAATGTCGTAAACATCCTGAAAAATGCCAGGTGCCTTTAGTTTCGCCGATACAGGAACAGCAGATGACACTAGGCAGGGTTCAGCGTGATATCAAGGTTGGAACTTCACAAGCTGATGTTGCGCAATATTTGGGTTCTCCGAATATTGTCACTCAAGATGCTGACGGACGTGAAACCTGGATATATGATAAAGTTTCTTCAATTACATCTTACGGAAGTTCAGGGTTTGGAATAGGTGTCGGCGGTTTAGGCGGTGGTTACGGCTCAGGCGGATTTGGCGGCGGGCTTGCTAATGTCGGCTATAATAAACGCGGAGGAACTGTTCAATCTGTTCAAAAGACGCTGACCGTAGTTTTGAAATTTGATGATAACAAGAATGTTCATTCCTTTTCTTACCACATGAGTTCATTCTAGGGGGTAAATATAAGGGTGCCGGTGTAATATGATATGTTATTGCAGGTAGAAGAAAGAAGGGAATAAGTTAATAGGTGAATAAGAGGAAAGTTTATTTGAGGATGGTATAAATGTTAAAAAAATTTTTAGCAATTTTATTTGTTTTGAGTATTTCAATACTTCCTGCTTGCGCGCGAAAGGGGACGGCGGAGGACATTATTACTCCGATGACACAGCTTGAAAAACGTCAGTTTCAAACACGAACTTATGAAACTATAGATAAGCCGCTTGTTATGAAGGCGATGCTTAATGTTTTACAGGATGAAGGGTTTATTGTTTATAATGCAAATCCGCTGTTGGGATTTATATATGGCGTAAAAGATTTTGATACGGCGGATAAAAATATTGATATTTCAAAAGAGTTCGGATTGTCAAAATCAAGGTTGAGTCTTAACGGAATCAGGGTTGCAACGATTGAAACAACCGCAAATGTCACTGAGTATGGAAAAAGTATGAGGGTACGCGTTAATTTTAAAAGAAAATTATTAAATGTGTATGGAAACGCTCAGTTTATTGATGATGTGAATGACGAAAATTATTATCAAGACTTTTTCTCAAAAGTGGATAAGGCGATATTTTTACAGAAACAAAAGATATGATGAAAAAATTTCTAACAGGTATATTAATTGGAATATTTTTATTTTGCTCAACCGAAGGTGCGTTTGCTGGAAGGGTTAGAGATTTTTCTCAGCTTGAGCGCAGGGAAATTGAAACCCATTTTTATGATACGGCTGACACGGACAGAGTAATGAGGGCTGCAGTAAATACGCTGCAAGACAGCGGTTTTGTGATTCAGGAAATAGAACCTGAACTGGGTTATTTGCGGGCGCAAAAAACCTTTAAAAAACGCTATGTAAACAAAGCAAGAGTTGCGGGGAATTCTCTTTGGTTTGCTGTAACTGCTGCTTATGCTGTATTTTCTTACGGTTATGGTACGTATTATATGGCGGATCCGACCAGAAAAATCTCAAACGAACTTCACGAAAAAACCGTTGTGGTTGATTCTAATGTTAATGTTGAAAAGTTTGGTAAAAATAAGACAAAGGTTCGGTTTGTTTTGGTTCAAAAAGTTTTGCAAAATGCTGACGGATATTCGTTTGTTAAATCTGCGCCGGCTAGAGTTATAAGGGTTTATTCGCCGAAGGTTTATCGTGAATTTTTCGCACAGCTTGATAAAAGTTTATTCTATGAGGGGATTTGATATGCAGTACGTGACAATAAAACAGGAAGAAAAAGACGGACAAGAAGTTTTTGCGGTGAACGCAATTCCTTTGAAGAATTCGAATAAATCTGTAGTGCAGAGGATTCCGCACCCGTTGGGAACAGATGTATTAAGGTTCAATTCGCTTGAAGAAGCCAAGGATGCTATTGTAAGGGCGGGATTTTCCTACATTCTGCCAAACGGCGAAAAAGGTACAAAATCAGCCGTTAAGATGTCGGTAACTCCCGGCATGGATTATTCTCAGCTGGTATTTGAAACCGTGAAAGACAAAACAAATTCGTCTAATACTAATGTTGCGGCTTCGGCTCTGCTTGCAATTTCGGTGTTTAAAAACGAGGAAGCTTTTGATATTTTGTTTAACAAAATTGGCGAAGATAACGATTTGATAAGGAAAAATGCAGTTGCCGGAATCTGTGCACATGCTGCTCTTTTGTCTGAAAGAATCATTGATTCATTGAAGTCTTCAAATTGGGTCGAACGTAATTCCGCGCTGAGTTGTATTGCAAATATTGCCGAGAATGGTAATGTTGATTTAGAAAAATTTATTGTACCTCTGACTGAAGTTTGTAATGATTCAAATACGATTGTTCAGGCAAATGCCCTGGCAACGCTTGCAAATGTGTATAAGAATTACCTGAAGACACGAAAATAAAAATGCTTTTAAATCCTTTCTTTCTCTAAGGCGGGGATACTCCTAATAACTTCCTTTTCTCATCAAGTCAGAAATCTTCAGCTCTTTGGGTTTATGAGATTTTTTTTGAGGTTTTTCGACAGGTGTTGAGGATTCTCTATAACAAGACAGTCCTACTTTTGCGCTATTGTCCTCTTTTAGCATAAATATTTCTTGTAATAATGATATCAGATTACCCATAATTCTATCTCCTGCTTATATTATAGCTTAATTTTTTAGGTTCATATCATACATTTAAACGATTTAGGGCTAAAAAATCATTGTACTTTATGCTATATTGGTTGCAGCAGTTTATTGAGGAATAAAATTTGAATAACAGTTATTATGAAACTTTGGATGAAAATTTTATACAAGCTTTGAATCTTTATGAACGTGAATATTCTCACGAGGAGCTTCTATGTTTTTTGCAAGAGGGTAATATTGTCCAAAGACAGATAGCTGCTCTGCGTTTAGTGGGGGTGTATTCAACCTCGGATGCAGAAATTTTACTCTCAAACCTGACCGGTCAGGATGGTAAAATTCGGGAAGCTGTATCTTTAAAGTTATGCGAATTTATGGCGGATTCTGAAACCTTAGAGTATTTCAAAACTCAAACTTGTTATGATACTTTTTTGGATGCGATTATTGATATAAATCCGAATATCTGCCGCAATGTGATTTCGGCGATTACGAATTTGAGGGATGAAAACAGTTTTGTAGAAAACTTTTGTCCAAGGCTGGTAAAGTTGATATTCGGGTTACTTGATGAAGTTGAAAATATTGATTTTAGAGAAAAGAAATATAAAACCAATAAGGCTGTATTTAAGTTGTATTGGTGCTTAGAAACAGTTTATGAGTTCTTTGATAAAATCAGGTTTGAAGATTTGAAACAAATAATTCTGCGCTCAAAAGCGATTAATGAATATACAATCCGTGAAAAATCAGCTAAAATTCTATCACGAGGGTTTGAAGATGAAGAATTAACCTGTGCGAAAACCGAACTCCAAGCTGATGAAAATTATTACGTAAGACGGTATTAGCCTGGTTTTATCATATCAAACTGCTAATCTAGGACTTTAGAATAAATTGTATCTATGTTTTGCAAAAATGCCTGTTTGTCAAAAATTTGTTCAATTTCTTCTTTTGTCAGCAAGTTTGTAACATCTTTGTCATTTTGCAGATTTGCGCGAAAATCACCGTTGTTTTGGAACGCATCAAGCGCGTTTCGCTGAACGATTCTGTAGGCTTCTTCTCGCGATAATCCTTTTGATGTCAAAGTTAGCAAAACTTTTTGAGAAAATACTATACCGCCGAATTTGTCGGTATTTTTCAGCATATTGTCTTCGTGAACGTTGATATTTTCCATAACCGAATTAAATCTTGCCAGCATAAAATCTACCAGGATGAGGCTGTCAGGGAAGATTATACGTTCTGCCGAAGAGTGGGAGATATCTCTCTCATGCCAAAGCGGGACATTTTCCAGTGCCGCAACGGAGTTAGAGCGTACAATACGCGCAAGTCCGCACAAATTCTCGCTGAGTACGGGGTTTTTCTTGTGCGGCATAGCAGAGGAGCCTTTTTGTCCTTTGCCGAATCCTTCCTCAAGCTCCAAGACTTCCGTTCTTTGCAGATGTCTGATTTCTGTTGCAAATTGTTCAATTACGCTGGCTATCAGGGCTAAAGATTGCATAAAGTATGCGTGATAATCCCTTGCGATAATTTGGGTAGAAATTCTTGCAGGTTTTAATCCAAGGTTTTTGCATGTTATTCTTTCGATTTCGGGTGAAATATTGCTGTATGTTCCGACCGGACCTGAAATTTGTCCGACTCTGATTTGTTCAAGGGCGTGTGCGAAATTTTCTTTCTGTCTTTCTAAAATATCAATCCAAGAGCAAAGTTTCACGCCAAATGTCATTACTTCTGCGTGTATTCCGTGTGAACGACCTATACAAATTGTTGTTCTGTGTTTATTTGCAAGTTTTTTTAGGGTATCAATTGTTTGGTTCAAGTCATCAAGAATAATTTTCCCGCTGTCTTTTATTTGGAGTGCAAATGCGGTATCAATGACATCAGAGCTGGTCAAGCCCATATGAACGAACCTGCCTAAATCGCCTAAGCTTTCGTTGACACAGGTTAAAAATGCAATAACATCGTGGCGAACTTCTCTTTCTATCTCATCAATACGCGGGATAGAAAATTTCGCATTCTTTCTTATTTCCGCAGAATCAGATTTTGTAATAGTTCCAAGCTCTGCGTACGCGTCACACACCGCAAGTTCAACTTGCAAATAATAATCAAATTTGGAGTTTAGCTCCCAAATTTTTGCCATTTCTTCACGTGAATATCTTTCAATCATAAGTTTAGTTTAGCACAAAATTAAATTTGATGGAATGTTGTCAAATTTTTTTAAAACTGGTATAATGAAGTTGGTTAAGATAATATGCCAATAAAAAGGAGAGAGAAGATGGTGAAATTCAATAATAGAACGAAATTTCGGGGGGGGGTAACCTTTTAAGGCTTGTCTTTCCTATATTTGCGGGGGTAAATATAAAAATTTTGAC
>JAMPCZ010000085.1 GCA_023665935.1 Muribaculaceae bacterium
AATAACAAAAAGAACTTTACAGCAAAAAATCCCTCTTTTATCAAGAGGGATTTTTTGTTAGACAAATAAGAAGGGCGCGGCAGAAAATTCTGCCGCGCCCTTCTATACTAAATATCTTTATAAGATCCGGCAAACCTGTCTGTATAGACAGTGTGCAAAATCTCATGTGATTTATGTGAACCCGGGTTTTCCAAATACTCTTGATAAAGTTTTTGGATAGACGGATTCATGTGTGATTTTCTAAGCGGAAGCTCAGAATCTTCTTTATACAAACCATCTGCACGCTCAACTTTCGTAAGAGAATTATCACAGCTTCTAGGTTGACCGCCTCCGTTTACACAACCGCCAGGACAAGCCATCACCTCAAGTAATTGGAAATCAGCTCTACCTTCTTTTATTTCACAGATAGCCTTTTCAGCTTCTTTCAATGTTGAAACCACTCTTACAACAAGCTTTTGACCTTTTATATCCAATTCAATAGTTTTTGAACGTTCATTGGTACCTCTCATTTGTTTAATATCAACATCATTAAGAGGTTCGCCGGTCACAAACTCATAAGCCGTACGAGCAGCAGCCTCAGCTACACCGCCGGAAGCACCGAAGATTGTTCCGGCACCGGTATATTCACCAAACGGAGAATCATTAGGTTCAGGTGTTAATGATTTGAAATCTATACCCGCTGCCTTAATCATCTTACCAAGTTCTTGAGTAGTCAGAACATAATCCGTATCAGGTCTGCCATCACGTGAAAGTTCAGGACGCTTGCATTCATATTTTTTCGCCGTACAAGGCATAATTGCAACAACAACCAAGTTTTCGCGCTCGACATTGAAATATTTTGGAACCAAATCAACCAAAACCGGAGATAACATACTCATCGGAGATTTACAGGTTGATAAGTGATGAAGCATATCAGGATGCTGATCTTCCAAATATTTTACCCACGCAGGACAGCATGATGTAAATAACGGTAAATCTTTACCGGACTTCAATCTTTCCAAAAATTCGGAAGCCTCTTCCATAATAGTCAAATCCGCAGAAAAATTAGTATCAAATACAAGATTAAAACCAATTTTTCTCAAAGCTGCATTCATAAGCCCTATAGTATTTTCACCCGGTTTAAGTCCGAATAATTCACCCAAAGCAACACGTGTAGCCGGTGCCATTTGAACAACTACAGTTTTATTAGGATTAGTAATTTCATCCCAAACCTTATCTGTTTCATTCTTAACAGTTAAAGCTCCGGTCGGACATACCGCTGCACACTGACCGCAATTTACACAGTCAACCTGCGCCAAAGGTCTTCCGCCCATCGGCTGAACCAATGTTTTTGAACCTCTGTTTGCAAAACCAAGCACAGAGTGTCCCTGAAACTCAGAACAAGCCCTGACGCATGCACCGCAAAGAATACATTTATTCGGGTCGCGCACAATTGAAGGACTTGACTCATCAACCGGAAGATAATCTTCTAACGCTTTATCAGGGAATCTGATATTAGTGATACCGTATTCTTGAGCATACTGCTGCAATTCACAATTACCGCTTCTTTCACAAGTCAAACATTTTTTATCGTGATTAGCCAGCAATAACTCCAGCACAGTTTTTCTGATTCGTCTTGTTTTTTCAGTATTCAAATGAATTTTCAAACCGTTTTCCGGCGGCATAGTACAAGAAGATTGAATACCACGACCTTCAACTTCTACCACGCACATTCTGCAAGCACCAAATGAAGTCAAATCCGGACGATAACAAAATGTCGGAACATTCATGCCTGCTTTTCTGATTACCTCAAGCAAATTAGGTTCATTGGTAAACTCAACCTCTTTGCCATCAATAAATAAAGTCTTTTTATCTGTCATAATTTTAATTCCTTATAATAACTAAACCCTCACCCTAACCCTCTCCCAAAAGGAGAGGGTATAGCAGTAAAGATTATTACTCTAATACAATCGCTTTGAACGGACAATTTGTCAAACAAGCTTCGCACTTAATACATTTAGTTTGATCAATTTGGTGCGGCTGTTTAACTGTTCCTGAAATTGCACCGACAGGACAAGTTCTAGCACATTTTGTACAGCCCTTGCAAAGAGATTCTTGAATAACAATTTTCTTCATCGCAGTACAAACACCTGCCGGACATTTCTTATCTTTAATATGAGAAATGTATTCCTCCTTAAAGTATTTCAATGTTGAAAGCACAGGATTTGGAGCAGTTTTTCCAAGTCCGCAGAGGGAACCGTCTTTTACTGCCTGAGCTAAATCTTCCAATAGTGCGATATCACTCATTTCACCTTTGCCGGCAACGATTTTTTCAAGGATTTTCAACATATTTTTGGTACCTTCACGGCAAGGAACACACTTTCCACAGCTTTCGTGCTGAGTGAAATTCATGAAAAATCTTGCAACTTCAACGATACAAGTATCTTCTGCCATTACAACAAGTCCGCCGGAACCGACCATTGCACCGGCTTTAATCAAATTGTCATAATCCATAGGAATATCAAGGTGCTCTTCTGTTAAACATCCGCCTGAAGGACCGCCTATTTGTACAGCTTTAAACTTCTTACCGTTACGAACACCACCGCCGATATCGAAAATAATTTCTCTTAAAGTTGTACCCATAGGAACTTCAATCAGACCTGTATTATTAACTTCCCCGGTTAGCGCAAAAGTCTTTGTACCCTTAGAAGTTTCGGTACCCATAGAGGCAAACCAATCAGCACCTTTTAGCATAATTACAGGAACGTTAGCCAAAGTTTCAACGTTATTGATTAGTGTAGGTCTGCCAAACAAACCTTTATTTGCCGGGAATGGCGGTTTTGGTCTTGGCATGCCGCGTTCACCTTCGATTGAGGCGATAAGTGCTGTTTCTTCACCACAGACAAACGCACCGGCACCTTCTTTAATATGAACTTCCAAATTAAAATCGGAGCCTAAAATATTATTACCTAAATAATGACGTTCTTCCGCATCTTTTATAGCTTTTCTCAAACGTTTGATAGCTAAAGGATATTCGGCACGAACATAGATATAAGCTTCATCGGCACCAATAGCAAACGCTGCAATCGCAATACCTTCCAAAAGTTTGTGCGGGTCTCCTTCCATAACGGATCTATCCATGAACGCACCGGGGTCACCTTCATCTCCGTTACATACAACGTAAGACTTACCACCTCTGTTTGCCGCAGTAAATTTCCATTTTTTGCCTGTCGGAAAGCCGCCGCCTCCTCTGCCGCGAAGTCCTGATTTTTCAATCTCTTCAATTACCGCATCAGGGTTATTCTCAGCTAAGACATTAGCCAAAGCCTCATATCCTCTTACTGCGATTGCTTCATCAATACATTCAGCATTAATATGACCGCAATTTGCTAAAGCAGTACGAGTCTGTTTTGCATAAAAATTAATTTCTTCACTTTTATGAATTTTCTCATGTGTTTTCGGATCAGTGTACAGCAATCGCTCTACAGGCTGATTATTTTTTATATGACTTTCATAAATTTCTTCAACGTCATCCAAACGAACTTTTACGTAAGTTACATGCTTATCAGGGATACTAACTAATACCCCTTGTTCGCAAAATCCATGACAGCCGGTCGGAATGATGGTCATCTTATCGTAATCAGTCAAAACAGAAACATCTGCACCTAATTCTCTAAATTTTTCAATAATTTGTAACGAACCATTAGCAACACAACCCGTACCGGCACACACCAAAACTCTTAAACCCTGAGATTTAAGTTCTTCTTGAGCCTTAAGCTGTTCCTGCCTAATATCAATATTCAATGTTGTTTTTTCCATACTATCTTTCTCCATTCAAAAGAGTCTCTAAAATAACTTTAATCGCATCAGATGTCATCTGCGGATAAACCTTTCCGTTGATAACACAGACCGGAGCCAAACCACACGCTCCAAGACAGCTTACTGTTTCCAAAGAGAACAAACCGTCCGGAGTATTCATCTGACCGTCTTTTAGGTTTAAGTGGGCTTTTATAGCATTTAAAACAGGCATTGAACCTCGAACATGGCATGCCGTACCGTCACAAACCTTTATTTCATACTTACCTTTCGGATCAAGTGAAAACTGAGCATAGAAAGTTGCAACACCGTAAACCGTAGCCGGTGATAACCCCTCCATTTTAGTTCCAATGTAAATTAACGCATCTTCAGGCAAGTATCTGTATTCTTCCTGAACTTTTTGTAAAATCGCAATTAAGTTAGACTTCTTCGCACCACACTCTTGTATGATAGAATCCAGCTTAACAGTGTCGATTCTATGAGATTCTGTTGCACTCATTTTACAAACTCCTGTATTTATTCAACTGTATTAACCCACAATTACCACTGTACACTAAAATCATGGTAATTAATAACTATAGAATAGCATACTTTTAAGAAAAAAAGCAAGTAAGATTATTAAAACTTCGACAATGCGTGTTGTAATTTGTCAATTTTCTTATTATCCGTTCCGATACCACAAAGCAGCATTGTTGATTTAGCATTAGTCTTCTCATCTTCAATATTAAAATCTTCATAAAGTATCTGAGAAAGCTCATATCCGGACAACCCTGGAACCCTTACCAAAACCTTAGTCGGGTCATCACCAAAGAATTCACATCCGCTGCATTTTGAGCGCAATTTGTCCAATCGTTCAATTAAATTATCAATTTCACGCCCCCCCTCATTTGAAGCAAGATAATCAATATTATCCTCAATAGATGCCAACAGAGGATATGATGGAGAAGTCGTTGTAAACATACTCAATGCCGGGCGCACATCTATTTCACAATTACAGTGAAGCAAAGCTGTCGGGTTTAGACCTCCGGCTGTTTTATGCAGTGACTGAACAGTAAAATCTGCGACATTAACCGCAGACAACGGCAGCATATCCGAAAACGGGTAAAGAGCACCATGAGCCTCATCCACAATCAAATAAGCTTCATAGCGTTCACAAATCGCTTTAATTTCTTCAATATCGGAAATTATCCCCTCGTATGTCGGAGAAGTAATAATAACAGTGCTGATATTATAACGGCTGAGATAATAGTCAATAACTTCCGGTCTTGTTTCTAAAGGAACGCCCCACTCGGAATCAATTTCCGGCTCATAAGTCAACGCTCTTGCTCCAGCCAAACGAACCGCATTAAAGTGACACGGATGAGCCTGAGCGGCAATTAACACCTTTTCTCCAACCTGGGTACAAGACATAACGGCAGCAATAATTCCGCTGGTCGAACCGTTTGTCAAAAAAGTAGTGGAATAAGTATGATAGATAGATCTTGCACGTATTTGCGCACGCTCCAAGGCTTCTTGAGGATCCTGACATTCGGTTTCAGAAATATCATAACGGTACATATCCTTCAAAGGCTCATAAATTACTCGTTTTTGACCGTGCGAAGGCGTTGTAAAACATAGCTTATTATTCTTTGCACCAAGCAGCTTGACTAAACTCATATCTTCAAAACCTATTTATTCTTAATTTCAACACTACGTTTTGCGCAATACTGAGTTACAAACATTCTGTCAGCAGTCGCCTCAAACACAAACTGACCTGAAACCATATAACCGCTGCTTGATTTCTCAATCCTGATTGGCTGAAATTCACAAGGGATAGAAACACTATCCGTTAAAGGAAGAGTCAATGCGTAAGAACCGTCGATATTGATACTATTTGAAGTTTTAAACTTCATACCGCCGGCAGATATATCCAATGTTGAAACCTTACAAGTTTCATCCGCATAACTCATATCTAAATCAGTCATGTATTTAATACGGGTATATTGACGTCTTTGCAGGAATTTATGCTTTGCAGGACTTGCAATAATTAAAGTTTTTCCATTAATTTCTTTTGCATAAGAATCAAAATGCAGCTTTCCATGACTAGTCTGCGTATAGAATTCACAGTACGTATTTTCTAAAATTCCGTCAGGTTCGTAATCAAGCTCAAGTTCAAAATCACCGGCTCTAACAGACTTCACAACCCCATGATTCACAAATTTATAATTTTGCGGAATAACTAAAATTTTCTGATTTTCAACAACTAATTCTCTCATATTTGCCCTTTCAAATATATAACCGTATAATGGGATTATACACCAATAAAAATATTAGGGCAGAATGTTAAGAAATAAAAAAAGCCCCTCTTTAAATAAAGAGAGGCAAGCTGAGCAATCAGAAGAGTTGAGGATTTACATTATCATCTTAAGAAGTTTTGCATTAGGTTTCATTAGCTAAAATAGCAATAAATATTAACTTAAAGTCCAATTTGTTGATTTTTGAAAGATATATATGATAGAATTTAGAAAAGAAAAGGAGTTGTTATGAAAAAGATTTTATTATTATCAGTAATTTTAACATTAGGCGCAAGCTCAGTGTACGCATTTGAATACCTCGGACCGATAAATGAAGGGAACAGAAATATTGCGCCTATAAAGCAGCACCAATTTGAAAAACAGGAAACCTTAGATTTCGTAAACAATCCGAACGAATACAAAATTAAAAGAGAACAAAAAGATGCCTATCTTGATTATAAAGAAGGAAAAACAACCGAAATCCCTGAATTTATGAAACCAAAAATCAACAATTCTCAACAACAGGCAACTCCTTCAATGGAATTCACAAAAGGTGAAGACGGACAAATAAAAATACAAGGTATAAGATAAGATTTAAGTGTGGCGGTTTTCGAAAGAAAACCGCCACAAACAATTTTACAGAACAACCGGTTCTGTATACGCAATTTCTACACCATCCCTGTTATCTTTATAAACCGGAATAATAAAACCAAAAGTATTGGCTTGAGTTTTCAGACTCTCCGCAATAATTTCGCCGTCATGCGCTTCTACAATTTTCTTGGAAAGATACAGCCCTAATCCGATTCCTACTTTATTATATTTCTGCGAATGAGAAACGTATTTTCGAAACAAGCCTAGCATAACTTCAGGTTCTATATACGGGCTAGAATTAATCACCCGGAATTCAAAACGATTATCCACTGTTCGCATAATTACTTTTACAACGGTTGAAGGAAATGCATAATTTATAGCATTAGAAAGCAGATTTATCACAACTCTTTTAATCTCTATTTTATCAACATCAATGAAACAAGGTTCAACGCAATCAAGCTCCAGCTTTATTGAATTTTCTTGAGCCAGATTTGAAATCTCATGTATACTCTCGTTTAACAACTCTGTCATATCTACCGTACTATAATTGAGCTTGACTGCACCGCTTTCAAACTTACACGTAGAAAGAAGAGTATAAATCATATCATACATATAATTGCACGAATCCAAAGTCAGCTTTAACATCTCTTTTTGAGAATTGTTAAATTCACCCATCTGTCCGCTCAACAAAAGTTCTAAAGCTCGGACTTGCGCAATAGCCGGGGTTTTCAAATCGTGACTGAGGGTAGCTATATAAGTTTCCCTCTGTTCTTGAATTCGCTTTTCAGCATCAATATTTCTCGTAAAGGTTGCTACAGCATATATTTTCCCGTTTTTATTTTTTAGCGGAGTTTTATGCACACTATACCACGAATAATCACCATTTTTCAGACGTATAGGCTTTTCTAAGCTTAAACATTCTCCGGTTTTTAAAACCTTAGCAACCTCATTCATATCCTCAGATTTTAAAACATCTGTCGGGATTTCAATATACTTCCCGTCAAGCGTAACATCAATCCCGGTTGTTAAAAATCGCTGAGCCTGCGCATTCCCAAACAAGAATTCGCCATCCTTATTTAACACATAAGACAACATCGGAGAATTATTAATCAAATCGTACAACTGCGTATTTGAACTGGTACTTTTATGTAAAAGCATTCTTGCAAAAATAAGTTTCGCAACCAGCAGCATCAACAATAAAGCAAACGCCGAATGCTTGGAAATAATAGGGTTTTCTGTACCAACAACATAATATACAAAAACAAATACTATTAAGAAAAACACCGCGCAATGCAGAAAATAAGATTTAAAGTTTTTAACAATCCAAACCTTGCTAAACCAAGTCATACCGAACTCTCCTTAACATTTGTTCTGCCATTTCCGTCTTTGTAAACTTCTTCAGCAAAGAATTCACACACTTATACAAATCCATAACACTGATATTTAAAAGTGTTGCGATATCAGTCTTGCAAACCCCTTGCAGCACAAGACTCATTACACTGAGCTCAAGCGGAGTCAACAAATTCTTCAAATAGTAATAATCGGCTTTTGGCAGTATATTAACCAATTTAAAAATCATATGCAAAAAACGAAAATCAAACCAATAACCGCCGCTAAAAATAATATTCATTATCTTTTCAAAATGGTGGATATCAAAATCACTAAGAACAAAAGCATCCGCATTGGCAAAAACCGAGCCGATCATTCCGTTTTCCTGAGAATTTGGAATCATCATTATTATCTTTAATTCAGGGTTAACACGTTTCAAAATATTAGATGCTTCAATTCCGTTCATCTTTGGCAGCCACATATCCATAAGCACCATATCTACTTTATTTTTAGCAATATAACACAGCGCATCTTCCGCATTATCAAAATCAGCCTGAACATTTATATAATTAAAATGCTTGCA
>JAMPCZ010000086.1 GCA_023665935.1 Muribaculaceae bacterium
AAAAATCAAAATTTGTTGCCATGACTTCATTATATAACAAATAGGGTAAGTGACGAAAATTTGAGAATTGTACAGATAAAATTTTTCAAAGGATTTAATAGCTGTCATTGCAAGGAGTGTTGCCACGAAGCAATCCAGGTTAAAATCGTATAAAATTTTATTGGATTGCTGCGAAAATCTTAAAATTTCAGTTATCTGACCAATAATCCTCATTTATGATATAATATCTTTATGAGGAAGTTTTTACTATCCATTATTATCGGTATGTTGATAACAGTTCCTGTTGCGGCAAATGAAGTCGAAGAGGATTATCTTGATATGGCTGCGGGATATTGTGTAAAAGGCGAATATGCCTTGGCTATGGATTATTTGGATAAAATTCTGATGATAAATTCGGCTAATACAAGAGTGATGAATTTAAAAAAAGGCTTGACCCACATAATGAACAATGATATGCAAAGTTATGTCGCCGGAGTGAATCCTCAGGTTAAGCAGGCGCACGAGTATAAGCGTGCAGGAAGCGACCAGGGTGAACTTCAATCGTTAAAAAATGCTGCAGCCCAGGCAAATTCTTATCTTGCGTATTATTATCTGGGTAATTTTTACCGTGACAGGCAGGATTATTTGCACGCACTTGATTCTTATAATGCTGCATTATCTGCCAAACCCGATTTTGTACAGGCGTATTTAGCTTCCGGAATTACCCTGTTTGAAGCCGGGAAATATGAATCTGCGCTCAATCCGTTGGATAAATATATTACGTTTGTTCCCGATGATGATTTGGCTTATGCTGTGAAATCACGTGCAGAATTTCAACTTGGTATGATGGTGGAGGCTAAAGCTGATAATGATAAGGCAATTTCGCTTAACGATTGCAGCCAGTACCAATTTGACCGAGCAAAGCTTCTTTATAAAGCAGGAGAGTATAATGCCGCTAAGAATCTTTTTCAAGCGTTATTGTCTGATATTCAAAACTCAAAAATCTATGAATATCTCGGGTATTGCGATTTCGCATTGGGTGATTATGTTAATTCTTTGATGAATATTGATAAAGCAATCATCCTATCTGATGGTGACGAATACTTGGAAAACAGATATAATGAAATAAAAGAAATGTTGGAAAATAGTAATGCGCAAACAGAAGAAGATTAAACAGAGAAAAAAAGAAAGCTTTTTTACAAAGCTTGTGAACGGGGTAATAACGCTTTGTCTTACTGCAATGATGTTGTGGGGGCTGCAAGCTTATAGCGGTGCTGAAAGTTTAACGTTTGCTCAAGTCAGTGATGTTCATTTTTTAGCAAACGGCTCAAATACAACTTTCAAAATGATTGGACAATCCCCGGCTCTTCTAGATGATGCCGTTGAACAGCTGAATGAGCACCCTAATTTGGATTTTGTAATGTTTACCGGCGATTTGATTGATAAGTCGCTTGAAAAAGAGTTAAAAGCCGTATTACCGCATTTGGATAAACTGAATGCTCCGTGGTATTTTGCGTTTGGCAACCATGACAGATGTGTGGGCGGTTATTTAACAACTCTTGTTTATCTTGATATGCTGCGTAGTGCAAATAAAAATTTCCAGTTCAAAAAGGCTTATTATTCCTTTGTCCCTAAGAAGAATTACAAAGTTATTGTCCTGGATGATATTATAACCGACGAAATTACTTCAAACGGATATATTGATGACGAGCAATTAAAATGGTTAAAAAAAGAACTTGATTCATCTAAAAAAGATATTGTGTTAATTTTTATGCACGTTCCGGTGGTTGAACCGTTTGCCAGTCCAAATCATCGTTTACGCAATGCAACCGCCGTAAAATATTTGATTGAGAGTTATAAAAATCCTATCGGGGTGTTCCAAGGGCATTATCATGCGACAAAAATTACACAGCATGACAATGTTTTATACGTAAGCAGTCCGGCGTTGGTATCGTATCCGAACGCGTTTAGGATTGTTAATGTTTCAAATTATAAGGATAAAGCGGTATTTGACTTTTCGTGGTTTGAAACAAGAGAAACAACGACTCAAAAAATGGCTAAAATGCTGGCGTTTTCAAGTGCTATATATTCAGGAACCGAAAAAGATCAAACCGGTGTTTACGAAATACAAAAATAAATTTGAGGATAAGTTATGAGTGATTTTAATGTTAAATTCAGAGGTACAAGAGGAAGTTTTCCTGTTGCCGATAAAAAGTTTTTGAAGTACGGCGGGAATACTTCTTGTGTTGAAGTTAATGTCGGCGGTCATTTGATTATCTTAGATGCCGGAACTGGTATTGTTGCGGTTGGGGATGACTTGATGGAACGCTATATTGCGTCTTCTCTTGAACCGAAATCGCGTGAACCTATTAAGGCTACGGTTTTAATCTCTCATATTCATCAGGATCACTTGATGGGATTAACTTTTTTTAAGCCGATTCATATTGATTCGACAAAGTTGAAAATTTTTGGTCCAAACAGACCTGAAGCTTCTTTATCTGAAGATTTATCGGATTTGGTTTTTGGCAAGACTTTCCCGCTTGATTTGGGGGATATAGCTTGTGAACTTGATATTAAGGGTATCACGGATGAGCAGGCAATATTGGTTAAACCGAATGAAAAACCACGGTTGGTGAAATTGTCTGAAGCTGCTCAAGGTGAAGATGATATTTTGATTACGTTTTACAAATCTTACGTCCATCCTCAAGAGGGAGTTCTAATCTACAGGATATCATATAAAGGTAAATCTTTGGTTTATGCAACAGATAAAGAGTGTTATTTTGGCGGTGATAAAAAGTTTGTAAGCTTTGCTAAGGGCTGTGATTTGTTAATCCATGATGCTCAGTATACAACGGAGGATTATTTAAGCCCGAATTCGCCAAAACAAGGTTATGGTCACTCAACTTATGATATGGCACTTGAGGTGATGAAACAGACCGCGGCTAAATCACTTGTGTTTTTCCATTACGACCCGTCTTATGATGATACTAAACTAAATCGTATCAGAGAGCATTATACCTCCTCTGATAAAAAAGTTTATATGGCGTATGAGGGTTTGGAATTTAATCTTATTTAAGGGTTGAATTTCGTGAAATTTTACTTAAAACAGGAAGAAATGAAGAAGTTTTTAATAATATCTGCATTATTTTTATTTTCGTCACCGGGGTTTTCTGCCGGCATGACGAGTGTGACTTATGTTATCGATCCTGTCAAAAATGCTTTTGAACACAATAACAAAGGTGTTATTTATGTCGAAGAAAAGGATTATTATGCCGCTATTCAAGAATTTAAAATGGCGATAAGTTTGAATCCGAGAACCCAAGCAACTGCCGTTTATTTTAACAATTTGGGAAAAGTTTATATGACAATCGGCTATCCTGATTTGGCACTTGATTGTTTTAAGAATGCGTTGACTCAGTATAATCTGAATTTTGAATACTATAAATCTCTTGCGGATTGTTATGCAAAACTGAATCAAACTCAAACCCAGCTTGCGATATACAAATCAAAAGGTTCTGACAATCCGTTTGATATGATTATGCTGGGGTTATTGTATGAAAAATCGGGTGATATTAAAAAGGCAATTATTATATTGGATGAATTTTGTATGCAAGAACCGGGGTTAATAATTACTCCTGCCGTCAAATACTATATTCAAACACTGGTAGATAAGATTTCATAACTGGGTTTGAAGCAGATGAAAACCGAGAGGCGCAAGCATTCTGCTTGCGCCTCTCGGTTTTGTTTGTATGTTTTACAAGGGTCGAAGCAAAAGGGCGGAATTTCGATATCGAAATTCCGCCCTTTTTTGTATCTGTATATGTGATAA
Source organism: Muribaculaceae bacterium (assembly GCA_023665935.1). GTDB lineage: Bacteria > Cyanobacteriota > Vampirovibrionia > Gastranaerophilales > Gastranaerophilaceae > Zag111. The sequence continues at coordinate 3,809 of JAMPCZ010000086.1, forward strand.
ATTATTGTTTGCGTTGAGCTGTATCAAACCAAGTCGGGTGAATCACTCTTACTGTGTTTACCGTGTAAGGTTTCGGATAAGCTCCTTGACCTTGCATTGACGGGTTTGATTTATCTTCGGTTTTTGTACCTTCGTTTGACTGTTGTGACTGATCATTTTTGTTCATCCATTTTTCAACTTTACTTGCCAATGGTGTTGCAATGAACGGAACAACAATACGTTTACCTACGATAGTTGCAGCAGCAATATCGGCGATAAATTTGAATAAATCCAAACCATCTTTTCTTGCTTCTTTGTATGCTTTTTCGATTTCAAGTTTTCTTGAGCTTGTTTCTCCGGCTTGTGCTTGCTGCATACGGATTCTTGTAGGAATGACTTTTGCATTCTTAGCATTGAATGATTTTCTAAACATCTTATCAAAGATTGGTTCACTGAATTTTCTCATTGCGAAAAATAGTGCGATTTGAGCACCAATCATCAAGACTCCGTTAGTCAAGTCTAATGCTGCAACGAATTTTCTTTTCTTATCAGGAATCTTCTCGTTGTGTAAACTTTGATTAACGTACATTGCACAGCCTACACCGTCTTTGATGATAATTGAAGATACAGTTGTTAAGGCAAGAGCTTTTTCGGCATCGATTTTATATTTTTCACGAAGCCATTTCATTGGTTTCACTTTTGTTGCTCCGCCGACTATTTTAGATGATATTTCTGATACTGATGCCATTATTTATCACCTCCGTCAACTTTTGCAGGTTCTTCAACTTTTGTTTGAGCTGCTGCTTTTTCTGCGTTATCTTTTTTTACACCTGCCAGCTTAGGGAAGAATATTTCCATAAATCTTGGGTATACCCAGTTAAGAACTGTACAAGTAAAAGGTAACGTAATACCTACACCGATTGCAACTTTAGAAGCTTGGTTGAATGCTTTGTATTCGTTTTCAATAAGCTTTTTGTATGCTTTGGTTATATCTTTGTGAATCTTAGCTGATAATCCTTCCATATTTGAATCAAATGTGATTGTGTTATGCAGGATTGAATTTAATAATTCATTTGTTTTTTCAAAGTGACAAGTTTCAATTAGTCGTTTGAGTGAAGTTGAAACAAGTTCTGTGGTCGCCCTTTCAGGTTTTTCGATTTTGGTTAATGTTAATTGGGCAATCATTCTGTCTAGTACGGTATTTCTTTTCAACATTGCTTCAAGATATTTCGGAACTGTGAATGTACCGTCACAAGCGTCGTTTATTGTATTAATCCGTTGAAGTGTTCTTGAAATTCTGTTTCCTCTGATATCAGCCGGACGATCAAGGATTTCTTGTAAAATTGTTTTGATATCTTCAGGCTGATCTTTCTTTAACAGATCCTTGATGAACACCTCGATTCCGGCTTCATCTTTAGGTGCATCTTTGAACATTTTTTTCAATGTATCGCTGTTATTTACAAGTATTTCTGCTCTGTGTACATAATCAGCTAAAGCTTTTTTACTTAATTTTAACTTTTCGGCGTCCTCGATATAATCGTCGATTCTTCCGTTTATCAATTCAGCCATTGTCTTATTATCAAGATATCTTTCACCGGCTGCTCTTGTTGGGATTTCGATTCTTCCGGTTCTTTGGAATTCTTTTGCTACATTGTCAACTTGTTGGTTTCCAATTTCATCAACTCTTGCTTTGTATTGAGTGTTGAACGCTTTTCTTGCATCCATTGTTTTTCTGTAGCCGTCTGTAAATATTCTGAATATTGACGGTTTCTTAATTCCTTGTTGTTTAAATTCTTTATTTACTAAAGATTGTCTGTATGACTTGTTATTAATTAAACTTTGATCAAGGTGGAAATCTACGTACTTAGAGTTTTCGGCGACATTGAATTTTTTGTCTAAGAATTTGTCAATCGGTTTTAAAGCACTTACTTGGAACATGATAGCCAAAGCCGCTGAAATAGGCTGTCTCATTGCTGTGTACCATTTTGTATTTTTAACCTCTTGTTTTTCATCGGCAGATGCACCTTTAGGAGCTTTTACAAACGGGTTTGTACCGATAAAAATCGGAGCAACAAGCCCTGTTCCCAGCGCGGTGATTAAAATCCCGCCGATTTCACCTTTCAGCCATTCAAGGTCTTTCATCCTGGCTAAAGTCTTTTCTGCTTTCAATGAATGTCTGACGACATCTACCAATTTTTCTGCACCAGTAAATTGCGGCGTCGCTCCCGCTTTTCTGTACGGAATTCGTTGCTGCAAGTGGTTTTGTTGAACGTTGTTTACTATCATAACTTACTACACCTTCTATATATAAGAACACTCAACACAAAAAAAATTGCTAAATATTTTTGAAATATTACAAAATATTAAGCTGTATCCCTAACCCCATTTTTTTTATGCAGAGAAACATTTGTTGTAAAGGATTATTTCCTTCACAGTGCTTGTTTTCACAAGCACTGTCATTATACGAAAGAAATATAAAAATTTAAAGTCTTTTGTTACCAATTGTTAACTTATTTTTTTGAATCAAGGATTTTTCTGATTTTTAAAAATCTGTCAATTTCAATGCTGACGTCATCCAAGCTTCCTATGAACGAATTAGGAATTGACACCCTGTTGTCGAATTTCGGGTCGATGATGATTACTGTAGGAAATCCTGTCAATCTCATTTCTTCAACAAGTTCCTTATATTTTTCATCTTCAACATTAACTTTTGAAAAATTCATGCTTTCGCCATATTTTTCTGATAATTTTTGGTAAATAGGCATGAATCTGATGCAATAACCGCACCAATCAGCATAAAATAATGTTAAAATCGGTTTTTTCTGTTTGATTGCTTGTTTGTAGTCAATACCGATGTTGTATTCGGATGGTTTCTTCGGTTCTTCCGACAAGTCCATCGGCATGCTTTCGTAACTTTCCATTCTTGCAGCTTGGGCTTCTTTCTCTTTTTTTACCACATAGCTGTGATATCCGTAGATTCCGCCAAAAATTCCAAGAATTAAAACCAAGATAACACAGACTATAATTGCTACATTTTTCTTATTAGCTTTTTGCCATTCTTCTTTAAGGTTAAATCCCATCATTAACTCTCCTTCCTCGTTTATTATAGTATGAAAATTTGCTGTGTCTTCTATTTTATATATTAATACATGTTGTAGTTTACATTTGTTAACATGATGTAATGTGTGGTATATATTTGGGTATATATAAAGTATATATTATCTCGTGTTACTTACCCCGTCAGGGACTGACCAGGCAGTCCCACAATCGCTGTTGCAATAAGAGGAGTTTAATTTATGCAAAAAGAACAATTGATTGAATTGAAAAAAGATGTTCAGAATTCTAATCCGGCAAAAAAAGAAGTTTTGGAAGCTTCAAATGATACGGCTTTAAAAGAGTATTTGAGAGAAATTGCAGATTATCCGCAATTGTCCGCTGAGGAAGAAAAAGAGCTGGCGAAAAAAATCGAGTGCGGTGATGCCGAAGCTAAAAAGAAGTTGATTCAAAGCAGCCTGAAACTTGTGGTAACTATTGCGAAAAAATCTATTCATATGTCTGCACTGCCTATGATTGACCTGATTCAAGAGGGCAATATGGGGCTTATGATTGCTGCTGAAAAATTTAACTATCGTTTGGGTTATCGGTTTTCAACATACGCAGGCTGGTGGGTTAAACAATTGATGTTCAAGGCGATATCCGAGCAGGCTTATTGTATGAAAATTCCGGTTTATATCCAAGAAACTATGTCAAAATTCTCTAAAGTGAAATCTCAGATGGAGCAGGAAAGTAATGTTTCCGTAAAAAATGCTGATGTCGCGAAAAAAATGAAAATGCCCCCTGAAAAAATTGAGATGTTTTTATCTGCGTATTCAAAAACAATTTCTATTGAAAACGGTTTGGAACGTGCTGATGGTAAAGAGCTGAATGTTGCAGATATTTTGGCTGATAATAAAGCTTTTGTTTCTAAAAACGTCGAATATAAATCTTTGCAAGAAGATATTAATAATGTGATTTCAACATTAAAAGACAGAGAACAGGAAGTTGTAAAGATGCGCTACGGTTTGGGTGACTGTGAACGCTATACCCTGGAAGAAATCGGTAATATGTACGGCGTGACAAAAGAATGTATCAGGCAAACAGAACTTCGTGCACTGAAGAAAATGAAATTATCAGGAGAAACCTTGTTGTCTTGTTATATTTGCTAGTAAAAGTTTTTAGTAGTGAATCTTATTCCTTGCATATGGAGTGATTCGGGCTATATTATCCCTCGTGTTTATTAGTAAGGATTTGCCGCAGCTAATGCTGCGGCTTGATTTTTATTTGACAATAACTGTTAAATTTTATACAATAGAATAGAAAATGAAGGAGAGAGAAATGCTAGAACTCAACAATAACAAGAAAATCGGGGGGGGGTAACCTTTTAAGGCTCGTCTTTCCTGGGTTTGAGCAGTTTGAAATTATCTGCCCCCTTGACGGGGGAAGTGGCACGGAGTGCCGTAGGGGGTGTCAA
>JAMPCZ010000087.1 GCA_023665935.1 Muribaculaceae bacterium
GAAAGACCCGCCGGAGGCTTATAAATATAAAGTTATACTTATAATAAATATTATGTTTCATATAATTATTAAATTTTCCTTAATTTTCTTAAAATTTTAATAAATTTGTTATATAAATATAATGTGAATATTTTAAAAAAGGAGAGGATTATTATGATTAAACCATTAGGTGAAAGAATTGTTATTAAAGTTGTTGAAGAAACTGAACAAACTTCAGGCGGAATTTTCATCCCTGACAGCGCGAAAGAAAAACCGCAAAGAGGTGAAGTTGTAGCAGTCGGACTTGGCAAATTAAACGATAAAGGCGAAAGAGAACCAATGGACGTTAAGGTCGGTGATGTCGTTCTTTACGCAAAATACTCAGGAACCGATGTAAAAATCGATGGAGTTGAATATAAAATCTTATCAGCAAAAGATGCATTAGCAGTTATTGAGTAACGGATTTTGCGTACGGATAAAATTTTTGGTCATTCTGAACCTGTTTCAGAATTAGACCCAGAATCAAGTTCAGGGTGACAAAGAGTTAATATTTATAAGGAGATATAAAATGGCAAAACGTATTATTTTTGATGAAGAAGCAAGAAAAGCTCTTCTAAAAGGTATTGATGCAGTAGCTGATGCCGTTAAGGTTACACTTGGTCCAAAAGGCAGAAACGTAATCTTAACAAAAAAATTCGGCGCACCTCAAATCGTTAATGATGGTGTAACTATTGCAAAAGAAATCGAACTAAAAGACGCATTGGAAAACTCAGGCGCACAATTATTAAAAGAAGTTTCATCTAAAACAAACGATGTTGCAGGCGACGGTACAACAACCGCATCTGTTTTAGCTCAAGCAATCGTTCGCGAAGGATTGAAGAACTTGACAGCAGGTGCAAATCCAATGTCAATGAAACGTGGTATTGACAGAGCTGTAGAAGCTTCTGTTGAAAAGATCAAATCAATGTCACGCCCGGTTAATACAAAAGAAGAAATCGCTCAAGTTGCAGCAATTTCAGCAGGAAACAATAAAGAAATCGGCGAATATATTGCCAATGCTATGGAAAAAGTCGGACATGACGGTGTTATTACTGTTGAAGAATCAAAATCTATCGGAACAAACTTAAAAGTTGTTGAAGGTATGCAATTTGACAAAGGATACATTTCACCATACTTTGTAACAGATCCGGAAAGAATGGAAGCCGTACTTGAAGATGCTTATGTATTCTGCTGCAACAAAAAAATCAACTTGATTGCTGATTTAGTACCGGTACTTGAACAAGTTGCACGTGACGGACGTTCATTATTACTTATCGCAGAAGATATTGAAGGTGAAGCTTTGGCAACATTGGTTGTAAACACAATGAGAAAAGTCTTAAGAGCAGTTGCAGTAAAAGCTCCGGGATTTGGTGACAGAAGAAAAGCAATGCTTGAAGATATCGCTATCCTGACAGGCGGCGAAATGTTCACCGAAGAACTTGGTATCAAGTTAGAAAACGTAACAACTCAAATGATGGGTAAAGCAAAACGCGTTACAGTAACAAAAGACGAAACAACAATCGTTGTCGGCGACGAAACAAAAGCCGCAGTCGCTGAACGAGTAAGACTAATCAAAAAACAAATCGAAGCATCTGATTCCGAATACGACAAAGAAAAATGGAATGAACGTATCGCAAAACTTTCAGGCGGAGTTGCAGTAATTGAAGTTGGTGCAGCATCTGAAGTTGAACTAAAAGAACGCAAATTGAGAATTGAAGATGCTCTTAACGCAACTCGTGCAGCTAATGAAGAAGGAATTGTTCCAGGTGGCGGTGTTGCACTATTAAGAGTTCAACAAGAACTTAACTCAAAACTTGAATCAACAGAATTTGAATCAGATGATGAAAAAGTCGGATTCAAGATTTTGACAGCAGCACTTGATGTACCTTTAAGAGCAATCGCAAGAAACGCAGGCGCAAAAGCCGATGTTGTAGTTGATTGCGTACTGGAAAAAGAAGGTGCATACGGATATGATGCATTAAACAGCAAATATGTTGACATGTTCCAAGCAGGTATTGTAGACCCAGCAAAAGTAACACGTTCAGCATTGATTAACGCTGCATCTGTGGGTTCAATGTTATTAACAACAGAAGCTGCGGTGGTAGATATTCCGGAAGAAAAATCTTCAACCCCTGATATGTCAGCAATGGCAGGAATGGGCGGAATGGGAATGATGTAGCGTCCTGCCGAGCAGAGTGCGGAGCCTTGAACCTTAACGACAAGCTATCCGCAGGATAGGTAAGGTTCAAGCGAAGGCACGTTTAATGCGAGCGCAGCAAGACAGCGGATTTTGCACTCTGCCGAACAAAAGGTGACTAAATGTCACGTTTTGTGAGAGGCAGCCGTGTCACAAGAAAGAAAACCCCGAAATTTTGTCATTCTGAACTTGATTCAGAATCTTAAAATTTCGGGGTTTTTCAAAAAAAATTAACTATAAGCTGGCTTGCTTTGTCGTATTAACCTCATCATTTAAACCATCCCTTTATCGTGTTAACCAAACCTGCACCGCTTTGGAGCACACTAGGCAGCATATTAAGAGTCTGTCCAATCACTTGTCCCGTCATATATGCGTTTGATGGCCCCGCACTATAACTTATAGTTTGTTGTTGATAATTAGGAAATATAGAACCGCCGCCATAAGCACCATATGCTTTCATATAAGCCCTTTCCTGTGCTCTATAATTCACATTTTGCCGTCCTGTATGTACGGAAGGTTTGTATCTGTTGCTGTAGTTATTAACATTAACCATGAACGATCCTCGTTTATATACCTTATATATATAAAGTGCATACTTGAAGGAAAAGTGCGCTTTAACAGAAGATATATTAAGAAATCGTTACAATTCACATAGGGAAGTAAGGATTTGCAAATTCATGTCATTCTGAGGGCACCGAGCAGAGATGAATTTTCGGTAGAGTGGAGCGTAGCGGATTTCTGTACGGACAAAGTCCGGATAGCGAACAGATTGAGCATACTGTGGCAAAGCCACATATGCGAAACTCTGTGAGCGCGGAAGAAATCCAAGACAGCGAACCCGTAAGGTGGAGGAAAGCTGAGAACTTTCCGACACCCCGAATAATTCATAACGAGCGAAGCGAGAGTCGAACACGCGTCGGCAAGACGTTGAGTCTTGACGCAAGTGTGAGCGGTGGCATTTAGGGCGAGGTGCAAGAAGCCCGAAAGAATCCAGCTGATAGTTTTAAAAAGCTGGATTGCTTCGCATTCGCTCGCAATGACGGTAATATGTCATTCTGAGCCTTTAGGCGAAGAATCTCATAAATTAATCCCCGCCCCTAGAGGGAGGGGAAGTAAAGGGGTGGGGGTCAGGATTGAACAAATTAAACTATTAAGTTTACGACCTCAATGCTTCGTTTTTCCTCGCAAAGATGAATTCGTCATTCTGAGTAGGTACGAGCAGAGGATGAAAGCGTAGCGTATCCGTTTAAAGCGAGTACCGTAAGCGAAGAATCTCATAACAAAAAGAGATTCTTCGGTTGGATTGTTTTGGGCTTCTTGCACCCCGTAAACTACTAATTATTCTTGTCTTTTAGTATTTCAATTTCAGCTTTCAGCTTGTTAATTTCACATTTCACAGGGTCAGGAATTCTATTGTGCATAAGATTACCATTAGAATCGACAATCGCGCGATGTACTATCCGCCCGGGAACCCCAACAACCGTGGAACGCTCCGGCACATCTTCCACCACAACAGAACCTGCTCCAACTCTGACATAATCACCAACGGTAATATTTCCAAGCACTTTCGCTCCGGCACCGACAATAACATTATTACCTAAAGTCGGGTGGCGTTTACCTGATTCTTTTCCGGTTCCGCCTAAGGTTACCTGCTGATAAATCAAAACATCATCCCCAATTACGGTGGTTTCGCCAATTACTACACCTTCGCCATGGTCAATAAAAAAACGTCTGCCGATTTTCGCGCCCGGATGAATCTCAATACCTGTTACGATTCTTGTACAATACGAAATCATACGAGCAATCAGATTTAAACGCCATTTGTAAAGCCTATGTGCCAAACGATAAGCAATCAGGGCATGCAAACCAGGATAACAAAGTATAACCTCCAGCAAACTCCTTGCCGCAGGGTCATTATCATAAATGACTTTGATATCTTCTTTAACTTTTGTTATACCGCGTTTAATCGTACTAAACAATGACAAACCCTCACCCTGACCCTCTCCCTTGAAGAGGGAAAGATACTATTTGATTAATTTTGCAAACTTTCGTTTTCCTGCTTGTAATACTACACTATCCTCAAAAGACAATGAATAAGCCAAGTCAGTAATTTTTTCACCGTCAAGCTTAACACCGCCGCCTTGAATCAAGCGTTTCGCTTCTCCGCGGCTTGCAACAAAATTAAGTTCTGTCAGCAAATCAAGAATATTTTTACCTTGTTCGACTTTTACTTCTTGGATATCTTCAGGAATACCTTTGTTTGACACAACATTTATGAAATCAGCTTGAGCGGCATCAGCACCGTCTTTACCGTGATATTCGGACGTAATTTGATGGGCAAGCTGCATTTTAATATTGCGCGGATTCACAGAACCATCTGCAATCTGCCTGTCGTATGTTTCAAGCTCGTCTTTTGTCGCATCCGTAAGCAAACTGTAATAACGAGTAATCATATTATCAGGAATACTCATCAGCTTACCAAACATATCTTTGGCACTGTCGGTCAATGAAATACAGTGTTCAGGATAAGTTTTTGACATCTTAACAACGCCGTCTGTTCCCTCCAGCAACGGCAGCAGAACCACTAACTGCGGATATTTTTTACCGTAAGCGGTTTGAATATCCCTGCCCATAAGTGTATTAAATCTTTGGTCTGTTCCGCCTAATTCAATATCAGCATCAATTGCAACCGAATCATAAGCCTGCATTAACGGATAGAAAAATTCAACAACAGAAATCGGCTTACCTTCAGCATATCTTTTTGCAAAATCATCTCTTGTCATCATCTGTGCAACAGTAACCTGAGCAGATAACTTAAGGAGCTCGGTAAAACTCATCTTATGCAGCCAATCCGCATTATTCACGACTTCCGCATCTTTAACATCTATGACCTTAGCCATTTGCTCAAAATAGGTTTTTGCATTTTCTTCAACTTGTTCTTTTGTTAAAGCCGGTCTAGTTTCGGATTTACCGGAAGGATCACCTACCATTGCAGTCGCACCGCCGACAAGCAAAACAATCTTATGCCCAAGAGCCTGAAATTCTTTTAATTTTCTCATTACAACAGTATGACCAAGATGCAAATCAGGTCTTGTCGGATCCATCCCAAGCTTAATACGCAGCGGGGTATTGGTATCAGCCGCATGTTGTAATTTTGCAGCTAATTCTTCCAACCCGCCCGGCAAAACTTCGGCATTTCTTGCAATATGTTTTGCCTGATTTATAAATTCTTCTCTAATCTCTGTCATAACTTTTCTCCTATATCTGCCAAAATTATAGTAAAAGCATAGCAAAAACATAGCAAAAACAAAAGGAGCGGCGGAGCCGTTGGCTCCGCCGCTCCTGCCGCTTTAATTACTTATTCAATTGTCAATGATTTATATTCATCTCTTAGCTGAGCTATTTTTTTATTATAGTAATCAAGCCAGGTTTCTCCTGTATATTCATCTTTCAGCTCCTCTTCGCACATTGCACGGACTCGTTTTTTATCAAGTTCATCCAGCTCCGCCAAAATCTCAGCGGCGCGCAGCTTATCTTGACGAGCCTTATTTTCAGCTTCATAGTTCGGGTTCTCAACAATCACACCGTCTTGATAAACATATTTCAAATTATCTTCCAAATATGTTTCATAAACCGCCTCTGAAACTTCCACATTTAAAACATTGCCATCCAAACATTCACATTCACCGCAGCCGTTTGGCTTACCGTTTTCAACAAAAATATATTTTTTCATAATTACCTAACCTTTCTATAAGCTCTTACAGCCAAAAAATCCATATTCGCAGCATTGTTTGTTATTTGAACTTTAATTTGTTTTGACTTTCCAACAGGGATAATCGTACAACCGCCTGAATAACCGTTATTTTTACAAATTACACTTTTTGTAGTAATCAAATCGGTAGTAATCCACATAGAACAGTTACCCGACCCGGTGGCACAAACCAAAACCTCGTAGATATTACTACCGGTCGGCAAATATGAACTCAAACTATATGTCTTAATATCATTGCCGTTAAAATAAACATTACTTGCCAAAGATGCTGCCTTGTTAACCCAGGTACCATCCAAAAGCGAGCTATCAGCTTTCGCGCTCAAAACTGCTTTTCCGGTACTATCAAGATTAGAAAGACTTGTATTAGCACATTTAGTAACCGAAGTCTGAACCGTAGTAATTTTATCATTAATAGAAGTTTCTAAATTTCCCAAATCTTCGGAATTTTTAGCATTAGCATCATCAATTTTTGTATTTGTTTCATCAATTTTGTCTAAAACGTCGATAAAGTTAGCATTAACCTCATCGGCACGTGCTTTTGTCCCCGGGACAAAAGAATAAGGTACTCCGTATGTCATATAATCCTTTCTGAAAGGCTTACTGATTCAGGAGCTCGGAGCAAAAAACAGATTAACACTCAATAATTATAGCACTTTAACGGATATTTGTCAAGCAAAAAGCCGCACTTCTGCGGCTTTCTAACACTTTATAAATTTTAAGAGGTTTTCTTATGCACTTGGAGTTCTCTTAAAAAGTTTTACAATCGGCTCATAAGTATACTTAGCAACAAATTCACCTGCTTTACCTAAGTAATGACCGGCTTTTTGCATAAATCCTGCACCTTCAAGAGCGACAGCGTCAAGAACTTTTGTTACACCAAACTTATTCAGACCTGCAAGAGCGGCTGCTACAACTGCAACTGCGGCTACTGCTTTAGCAATTTTTTTACCTGTACTTTTCTTTTTAACAGGAGCTTCCGGTGCTGCTTCTGTTTTTGGAGCTGATGAAAATGCACCTTCACGTTCCAAAGGATTTGTACCTGTCATTGTACCACGAAAATTGACTGCCGAAACGGGATTGACCATCATGAGGGAACCTCCTTTTATAATTCTACTACACTACATATAAAACACCTAATACATGAATTTTGACTCATGAATCTTATTTTGCAAACTTTCGTTACAAAAATTTACAATATTTTTGGAATATTTTTTCATCTGTTGTCATCTGTATAAGTGTAGGAGGAGAGATTACAATGTCAAATAAACAAAACGCACTTATATATGTAGAGAAAGAAACAATTGCGGAAGCTGATTTTATGTCAAGGAGCTTTGTTAACAAGGAAATTAAAAACAGAGCTTATATCAATACGCTTGGCGCAGAATTGGTTATGAAATACCTGAAATCCGAAGGGGTTTCCGTAGATAATCTGCACAATATACATTCAATTTCAAAAATCATAGAAAATGTTGATATATCAGATATTTTACTTCCAAATATTCACATTGATGTGCGTACAATTTTTGACAAAAATCAAATTTTCATACCAAAAGCGCACGAAGAATACGGAATAACTCCTGATGTATACACGGTTTTGGTATTAGACCCGGAATTTAACTATTGCGAACTTGCCGGTTACTTCACTCCTGACAAAATAAATAAAAATAACGCAAACTCCGAATATTATTTTTTGGAACCTGACAAACTCTCTTCTCCTGAAACTTTTACAAAATTCATCAAAGATTTTAGCGGCAATACTTCCTACGAAATTTCCGAAAACGAACTTCTCAGAGGGAGAGAACTTTCAGTAACAATGGCTGACCACAATGCTACAAAAGCTGAAACTAAAGATTTACTGGGCTTATTATTGGCAAACGATACATTAAGAGAAAGTGTTATTGAATACGACAACTTTGAAACACTGGCACATAATACCGCAAAAGAAACAGGTCTGTTATTGCAAGTTCCGAATTTTTCAACCGCTGAAGTTGAAGATTTTGAAAACGATTTCTTGACAGACGAAACATCATCAGAACTTA
>JAMPCZ010000088.1 GCA_023665935.1 Muribaculaceae bacterium
CTACCTGCGATAAATAGTAAAAATGCAGAAGTTTGTACTTTCTCAATAACTTTTGTAATTTGTTCCTTTGCGGCATCAATTTGTTTTAAATGTGTTTTATTTAACGCAGAAAAAGCCAGTGCGCTTGAGTGTTCTGGAGCCAAATTCAAAGCTTTTTGATAGTACTCATCCGCCTTTTCAAAATCAGAGGTTGAATGAAGATAATTTGCGTATTCAACAATAATAGAAACATTTTCAGGCTCAATCTCGTATGCTTTTTCAAACTCATCTTTCGCGTAATCAAACAATCTTTTATTCAGATAAATAACACCCAAATCCTTATGTGCTCTTGCAAATGAAGGGTTTAAACCGCAAACTTTTTTCAAAATTTGTTCAGCTCTGTCAACATCATCTGTTTTTACACACAATTGAGCCAATTCATAATGAGTTTCAAACGAAACTGACCCTTGTTTGATAATTTTTTCATAAATGTCTTTAGCATTAGCATACTGTCCGACATCAATATACACGTTTGCCAATTTCTTCAAAATATTTGTAGCCTTCGGATTCAACACAACAAGCTGTTTCAATAAATAAATCGCAATATCATACTCGCCGACAACCTGATAACAGCATGCTAAATTATACTTATAATTCGGTTTTTGAGGATAGACTGAAGCAAGATATTTATAATGTTCAATCGCTTCATGGAACATCCCTGCCTTAACCTCAGACAACGCCCAGGCAACAATATAACTGTCTTCCTCCTGTTCATATTCATGAGCTTTAGCAAAATATTCACACGCTTCCTTATGTTTATTTTGAAGCTGTAAGATTGATGCAATATTAAAATAAGTCAATCCGTCAGTATCATCAAACCCCAAGGCTTTTTCATAAGCTTCGCGGGCTTTCTCCAAATTTCCGACAGTCAAGTAAGACGTTCCCAAATTGTTATAAAGCTGTAAGTTCTCAGGTAAAAGCTCAATTGCTTTTTCTAAATACTTGATACTCTGTTCAAAATTACGACCCGCCATACACGCAGTCCCTAAGATGTAATATATTGAATACTCATCGGCTCCGGTAACATTCAACGCTTTTTCACCGACAGCCACAGCATTTTCATAATCTTCCATCTTGATATAGACAATCGCCAAACTCGTATACGCATCCATATATTCGGGTCTTAACTCTATAACCTTCAAATAAGCATGCTTTGCCGCAATAAAATCACCCAAATTGTCATAACAACAACCCAAATAAAACCAACTCAAAGCATCATCTTGAGAATATTTTACAACATCCTCCAAAATAATTCTTGCTCTGTCATAGTTTTCAAGGTTAACCTCACACAAAGCAAGCAGCTTCTGCGCCTCGATATCAGAAGCCTCATCTTTTAAAATCTCTTCAATAACTACCTTTGCAGGCTCATACTGCTCGGAATCAATCAATTCATATATCTTATCTATTTCTTTATCTTTCATAATACCCATATTATACCACAGGAGAAAAATTTTAGAAACAAGTGGCGGAGCCGCAGGCTCCGCCACTTGTTATTTGAGGTACTTATTCATCATTCTTGCCTTCATTCCGAATTTTACCAATTTATTTATTATATCTTGCGGAAAATAAGATAGGAATTGGGCAAACTTAGCATCTTTACCTAAGGTATAGGAAGCTTTAACATTCTTTTTAGTTGCAGCCTTTTTGACAAATCGCGCGGCATCTTGAACCTTCAATCCTTTATTCGTATTCTTCAAGGCGTTAGCTTTCAAAAACTCCAACTCGTTACGATATTGTTCGCATCCCTCCAAAGATGACAGATTTGCATCGACAGATTTCTTCCAAATCGGGGTAGATATAACGCCCGCTTTGATGGAAACAACCTCAATATTTTTATGATTTTCAAGGGCGAACGCATTGAAAAATATATCCAATGCTCTTTTTGAGGCGCAATAAGGACTTATGAAAGGGAAATGTCCAAAACTTGCCATCGAACTGATATTTACAATCCTGCCCCCGGAAAGTATCGGAAGTAAATTCTGTATAAAATCAATATGAGAAAAAGTGTTAACCTCAAATTGATGTCTTAATTTTTTCGTATCCAAAACCTCAATCGGCCCGGCAACAACAGAACCCGCAACATTTATCACAACATCAAGATTTTCTGTTTTTGACTTAATAAAATCTGCAGCCGAAACAATCGACTCTCTATCTGTCATATCAATATAAAAATACTCAACATTATCTATCTGCTCAATCAGCTTTTCATTTCTGTAACCGGCAAAAATTTTCCAATCACCGCTTTTGGAAAATAAATTAACCAACTCTTTACCTAAACCCGAAGTTGAACCTGTAATAACAATCGATTTCATAAGCCCTCCTATATATTAAGATAGCACAAAATTCGCAAAAAGTTTGATTAAGATTCTTCGCCTATCAGTTCAGAATGGCGAATATTTTTCAGCGGAGTCACATTTTCATTTTATCTTTTTCTTACAATTCTTCCGCGCTCTTCAATACGTTTTTGGTGATATCCGTAAAACGCATAAATCAATACCCCGACCAGCAGCCATAGCGCAAAATACACAGATGAAGTTTTTAGGGTATTCAGCGAGAAAATAATTAGAACACCGCATATCACGATTCCAATAATTGGAAACCACGGACAAAACGGAACTCTGAAAGGTCTATTGCGGTTTGGTTCAGATTTGCGCAAAATCAAAACCGCAAGACAAATGATTACAAACGATGTGAACGTACCGAAATTACAAAGAGCAGCAGATATATTCAAATCCATAAAAAGTCCGCAAACAATAACAACTATACCTGAAATCCAAGTCATAACATGCGGAGTCTTGAATTTTTTATGAATAGCTCTCCAAGACCTTGGTAAAAATCTATCACGGCTGATTGCGTACAAAATTCTTGTTGTACCTAATTGATAAATCAAAAGAACGGAGGTTAATGCACATAAAGCACCAATTGCGATAAATTTTGCAAACCACGACCATTTTTCACCGATAGAACTCATCGCATCCGCAATCGGAGCATTAACGTTTATAAAATCAACCGGCACAATTCCTGTCAATACAAGAGCTACACATACGTACAACACTGTACAAATTACAAGCGTCCCTAAAATTGCAATCGGCAAATCTTTTTGAGGATTTTCGGTTTCTTCAGCAGTAGTAGAAATAGCATCAAATCCAACATACGCAAAGAAAATCAAAAACGCACCCATCATAATTCCCTGAATCGGATGAGATACAGGAAGGAACGGATGCCAATTACCTTGATCAACATAATGTGAACCGACTAAGATAAATGATAAAATCATAAACATATTTACGCCAACCATAATTGTTGCAACCTTTGTTGATTCCTTAACCCCGCGTACAAGAAGCATCGTAAGAACAAGCACTATCGCAATAGCCGGAACATTTATTGAAACAGGAATAAACCCAAACAGATACGGAATTTTATCGTGGATATCCCATCCGTAAGCATTGCACATTTCAGTCATAGTTCTATAGTCATATCTGAGCCACAGCGGGAAATTACATACCCATGCCGGCAGAACATGTTTAAATCCGCCTAAAAAATGAATAAAATAACCCGACCAGGCACTCGCAACCGTAATATTCCCGATAGCATATTCAAGCATTAAAATCCAGCCGACCATCCATGCCATAAATTCACCCATTGTCGCATAGGTATAAGTATATGCACTACCTGCAACAGGTATCATCGCAGCAATTTCAGAATAACATAGCGCAGGAACAATACACGCTACAGCCGCCAAAACCATAGAAATTACAATAGCCGGACCAGCTCCGGCACTTTCTGAACTTCCGACAATTGCAGTTCCGATAATAGTGAAAATCCCGGTACCAACAACCGCACCAATACCGATTACAATCAAATCAAATACATTTAACGTTTTCTTCAATTCTGACCTTTTACTTGTATTAATAAGGTCATCCATACTTCTTCTTTTAAATATATTTTGACAAATTTGTTTAATATTCATTTATTATAATTCTTCCTGATTTTCAAACGTATGTACCATTTCTCTATGGATTCGGTTTTCATTATTTCTATTTTTAATAAATCCGTACAATAAATAAATTATAGCACCAAATCCCAGCCAAACAGGGAATAACAGCGCAGAAGTTCCGGCTTGCAAAGACTTATAAACCATCAATCCGCCGCAGCAAATTATACCCAAAGACGGAACAACTGGAGAAAACGGAACCTTAAACGGTCTTTCTCTGTCAGGGTCTGTATGACGCAAAATTAACACCGCAACACAAACAATAATGAAAGATGTAAACGTACCATAATTACATAATTCAGCCGCTACATCCAAATTCAATGTAAGAATACCGACAACAGCCAAAATTCCTACAGTCCAGGTTAAAAGAGCAGGAGTTTTGAATTTCGGATGAAGCTGCTGGAATCTCTGAGAAATGAAATGATCACGACTCATTGCAAACAAAATTCTTGTTGCAGCCATCTCTAATACTAAAAGTACTGAAGTTAAACCCGCTAAGGAGCCGACAGATATAAGCTGCGCCAATCGTTCGTGGTGAATAATATTCATACAATAAACCATCGGTGCTTTTAAAAAGTCTAAAGATACCGAACCTGTCGTATCAACCATGCCGGTTAAAACCAAAGCAACAAGCACATATACAACAGTTGTTATTGCAAGTGAACCGATAATACCAATCGGCAAATCTTTTTGAGGATTTTTGCATTCTTCAGCAGCAGTCGCCAACGCATCAAATCCGATATAAGCAAAGAATATTAAAAACGCAGCAGACCAAATCCCTGACATTCCGTTTGGTGCGAAAGTATGAAGATTAAACGGAACCCAATGCGGCGGAGTATGCGCAAAAGACAACGCTCCAACCAACACAAACAAAAAGATTACCGCTAATTTGATAAATACCATAAGTCCCGCCATCTTTGCAGAATCTTTTGTACCTTTTACCAAAATTGTTGTCATCAAAAGTACAATAGCAATAGCCGGAATATTTATACAAACAGGCACACCTAAAAATCTCGGAACATAAATATCAGGATTTTCAGCAACCAATTTACCTACAGTAAATACGTCATTTGTAAGCCAAACAGGCGGATGAACCAGCCAAGCCGGCAAAACATCATCAAACAATTGCAAGAACTGCATCAAATAATTTGACCAAGCACACGCAACCGCAATAAACCCGATTGCATATTCAAGCATCAAAACCCAGCCGACCATCCATGCCGCAAATTCACCCAAAGTTGCAAAAGTGTACGTATAAGCACCACCTGCAACAGGTATCATAGTAGCGAACTCTGAATAGCACAAAGCCGAAAAAATACAAGCGATTGCAGCAATAATCATTGAAATTACCAAAGCAGGACCAGCCCCCGCAGAAGTACCGTCCGCACTACCGGCAGCCGCAATCCCGACAACCGCGAAAATGCCTGACCCGATAATTGCACCAACACCCAAAATAATTAAGTCCCAAACCCCGAGAGTTTTTTCCAACCCTTGAGCCTTTGCTTCCGCAAGCATTTCATCAGGAGCTTTAATTTTCGTAAGGTGTCTTAAAAAACTTCTTGTAAAAGTTGCTCTGTTAAATTTTTCAGCCATTTATATTCCTTATTTTTACTTGGGCAAAAAATGCCATTCTAACACATTGAGTCACTGATTCATAGATTTGCGCAGTCCACATCCTCTGCTCGCGCACACGCGCAAGACCAAAAGATTACCCTTTACAAAGAGGGAATCCCATTGCCTCACGTTGTTCTACATATAATCTTGCAACCGCAGAAGCCATGGTTCTGACTCGTCCGATAAAATTATTTCTTTCATCTTTACTGATTACACCGTGCGCATCCAAAAGATTGAATGTATGAGAGCACTTTAACACATAATCATAAGCCGGTAACACAAGCTTTGCTTCAAGACAATTATCAACTTCTTTTTGATACAAATCAAACATTGTAAATAAACTATCAGTATCAGAAACTTCAAAATTATACTTGGATTGTTCAATTTCATTTTGAAGATAAATATCACCATATTTCAAAGTATCATTCCACATAATATCATATACGGATTCTTTGTTCTGAAGATACATTGCAATACGCTCTAAGCCATAAGTCAACTCTAAAGCCACAGGTTTAATTTCGACACCGCCGACTTGTTGGAAATAAGTAAATTGAGTAATTTCCATACCATCAAGCCAAACTTCCCAGCCTACACCTGCAGCCCCCAAAGTCGGAGATTCCCAGTTATCTTCAACGAAACGAACATCGTGTTTTGATAAATCAATCCCCATAGCTTCCAAACTTTTCAAATAAAGCTCTTGCGCGTTATCAGGTGAAGGTTTCAAGATAACTTGAAACTGAAAATAATGACCTAAACGGTTAGGGTTTTCGCCATATCTTGCATCGGTCGGTCTTCTGCAAGGTTCAATCATTGCAGTATTCCAAGGCTCAGGACCCAGCGAACGTAAAAACGTTGCAGGATTCATCGTAGAAGCCCCTTTTTCAATATCATAAGGTTGTTGAATTATACAACCGTAATCCGACCAAAATTTTTGTAAATTAAATACCAGTTCTTGAAAATTTAATGCCATAACATAAGTCCAATATTGTACTGTCTACACTCGTTTCTTTATTTTATTACCGACATAGTACAATTTCAAGTTTTATGTAAAATTAGTTTACATATATTACTTATTTACCTTTCCATGGATAATCTCCGCTAATTTTCCAACCATCCTGCATAATCAAAGCCGCACACCAATATCCGGATTTACCTTTAGCACACGCATTCCCGGAGGTTCCTTTTGGACCGACCTTTGCCCTTGAATAAGAAATTCCATAATTAAAACCCGCCGGGGTTCCAACATCGCCAAGAGGTCTTAAACCATACCCTGAACTAAAGAAAAATAGAAAAGTATCTTTACCGATTTGATTAGGTTTACTCAATCCATTTACATCAATACCAACCCACAAACCTTTTTCTGCACTTGAATGCAAATTCATCGTTACCATTGAACCATCAAGTAAGGTAAAGTGTGATGAGTTTACAGAGTTATAAGTTGTTCCTGTATAACGTGCACCGCTAAGGACAGTCCTCGGAGCCCTTGTTGCTAATTGTGCAGAGGTATACTCATTCAAATATTTTACATAATTTGCAATGTAAGTCTTAAAAAAGTTTGAACCATTCAAGGTCGTATTCCAAGACTCTACTTCACCATTTTCATCCTCAGAAAGTCTTACTGCCTGCTGAACAACACTATATGCCTTCTTCAATCTGGCAACGGTTTGTTTCTTTTGATAACTTGCCATCAAATTCGGTATAGTCATCGCCGCAACAACACCGATTATGCCAAGGGTGATTAAAGTTTCCGCCAATGTGAAGGCTACTTTCTTAACCCTCTCCCGAATTTCTAACTTTCGCACATGCTCAAGTTGAAATTCTACCCTCAGCCATTCGGCACGCAGGCTCACACGGTTCGTTCCTTCGCCGGTTCGACTAGTGTCACACCAGGGGCGAGGGATTAAATAATCTTGCAACAATGTCGTCATTGCGAGGCGGATTTGTGTACGGACGGAGTGAAACGAGTCCGGATAGCGAGTGGCTTGAGTGGGCAGGAGCGGAGCTCCGACAACAAAACTCCACGAGCGTGGAACAAATCCAAGACAGAGTGCAGAGCACGACGTGGCAATCCAGCTTTTTAAACTATTGGCTGGATTCTTTCGGGCTAAAGCCCTCAGAATGACAACAATATAGTTACTTTTT
>JAMPCZ010000089.1 GCA_023665935.1 Muribaculaceae bacterium
GCGCACAAATTATACGAAAACGCTTATGAATACGCTCAAAATACCGATAGCGAATCATTTTTCAAAATAGAAAGAAACTATTTGGAATCCTGTCTGCAGCTTGATAAAAATATTGACAGCCAGCTTGAAACTCTAAAAAATCGGAATATACCAAATTCTACAGTAAACTATTTGGAATTAGATTCCTTCAAAACCCTTAAAAACAGTGAAAAATGCGACAATCTGAAAGACAAAGAAGCAGCAAGAGAAAAAGCAAAAGAAGAAATCCTTAACGCTTATTTTATCGCAAAAAATAATGACATCGTAAATGATAATTTATACTATAAAGCTGCGCTTGTTCTCTCCTCTGATTCACAATTTGACGAGAGTTCAATAATATGCAAAACCAGGCTTGATAAACTAAAGAAAGAAAACAAAACTTTCACCCACGAGTTTTTGAACTACTTGACACTGCTTGGTGTAAACAACACATACCACGTACTTGAATCAAGCGAAGCTTTTGACAGGGCTAAAAACACGTTAGAAAATGCTTTGGAGATAGAAAAAGAGGTTAAAGACCCAACGATTAAGGAAGAAATTATTTACAATCTATTAAAAATAGATTACGCATATCCTGACAAGGACACTATTTTCAAACGTTCTTCAGAATTCATAGAAAACAGTACCAATGCTTACCATCAAAAAGAAATTTGCAAAAGTGCGTCAAATTTTGCAATCAGGCTGGGGAACGAAAGATTGTTAACACTCGCAGAGGGTGAAGAACTCGCAAGACCATATTTTGAAAAAATGGAAAGTATTTTGCAAAATGAAGAAGGTTCAGAAAAAGAACTTATTGAGTTATATATTTATCTGAAAAAACTTTATCCTTCAAAGGAAGCAGAATATACCCAGAAAATAAACAAATTAAATAATAATCATGATTTGCCGATAAAAGAAATGATTGCAAATATCAAACTTGATTTGGCAAACAACAACGAAGAAAAGTTACAAAAATTCCTCAACAACGTAATCCAAGATTCAAATATTGACGAAACCCGCAAAAATATAGCTAAAAATTACAAACTTCTGCTAAAAATAAACAAAGGTGTTGACTTCCAGCAATCAACAAATGAACTTGTCGAAAATATAAATAACCTGTACTACAATCATTATAAAAAAGACAGTTCAAATAAAATTTTAGCGGAACATATTTATGATACCTATAACAGATTATCAAATATACAATACAATGCGGGACAATACGCAAGTTCCGCAAACACCTCAGATAGAGTGGATGAAATTGCAAAAGATTTGAATCTTCCGCAGGCTGAACTGGAAAAATTAAAAGTGTATTCAACACTAAGAAATTATAAAGCTAAGTACTACGTAGCCGCAGAAAACAGATGTCTTGAGTTTTTGGAAATGATTAGCGGAGTAGCGAAATACGATGCACAAAGTGCAAATATCGACCGATTTATATCAGGTAAGACCGATGAACAATGCAAAAAAATCGCCTCAACATTAGAAACTTTAGGAATTATCAACCTGAAAAACTTTAACTTTAATGATTCTAAAAAATACTACCAAAAAGCCATAGATTTAAGAGAAAAATTAAGCTCTAAGGACATCTATTTGGCAAACGATTACGCAGCACTTGCAAGGCTGGCAATCCTTGATGTTGAATTCTTCGGAATGTCCTCAAAAGAAATGCACAACAAATGTTTGGAAATTCTTGATGATAAATTCCCTAACTCTCAAATAACCCAGGAAGAACACGCATTCCACAAAAAATATTACGGATGCTCTCTAACATCATTAGGAAAGTTCATCGGGTGCAGGGATGACAACGCCATAATTGACAAATTTAAGTGTTATAACAGGGAGTTAAACATATGCGAATAGATATTATTAAACCAAGATTTTATACATCAAATAATATTCAAAAAAACACACAGGCAAAAACAGAAGCCCCCGTTACGACTCCAAAAATAAATAATTTTGGAGCAATACCCGGATTGGAATATTTTGTAAGCTTTGGCGGCTACAAGGAAGACAAAGCGTTTGTTACAGCCACAAAACAAGCCCTGGATAACACAATGCAAAATATTGTAAATTATTACAACGAAGATAATTATGATTTTCAAGATGCGTTTGAGATTCTTCAACAGAATAACATCGACGAATATAACAAAGTTTTAAACGCAGCCAAAAATTTCAAAGTATACGAAGAAAGATTTAACAAATTTAATGAAACAACATTAAATTCAATAAAAGATGTCCAGTATGGAAAATCTCAATTCGGTAATTACTGGAGGGAAAACAGTTACATCGGAAACACAAAAACTTCCGATATCATCAGCGCAAGCACAGGTACAAATCCTGAACAAAACATCAACGAAGTTTTAAAAAACCTTGATTATGAAGGAAATAACAAACTCCGTGAAGACTTGATAGTAGAGTGGTTCAAAAACGAAACTGAAACCATTAACAAATCATATGAAATTGTACACCAAAATAATAAGCAGCTTTTTGCGATATTAGAAAACCGTCTTGGAAAATTTAACGCCAAGAAATTTTTGAAACAACAGGAAAGCCATTACACGTCTGAATTTAACAAGGCAACAATTGACAAAATATTTAACAATAAAATGTCTAACGACCAAAAACTTGAAGCGGTGGAGGCTCTTTTAAACTACTTGGAAAATCAGCTTAAAACCGAAGATTCAAAAAGCATGGAAGTTCACCTTGATACAATTTTAAATGTTCAAAAACATCTGAAACAAGGTATCCACAAAGAATCTGCCGATTACATCGAAAATGATTTCAAGGCTCTTTATAATATAGCAATCTCTGATTGGCAAAAAAATTCGCTGCCAACACTTATAAACCAGTCTTTAACAAAGGCAATTTATATTGACAACGCAGAAAAGAAAACCCCTGTGATGCTTACAATCCCGGGTTACAGCGAATTATCCTTAAACCAAAAGTACTTCGTCGCAAAATACTACGAAGCAAACAATAACAGTTCAAAAGATAATATGCTGAAACAAATTATTCAGGACAGAGATATCCTTGATCCGTCAATCGTAATTGATACACTGAGTCTAAAAATCGACAGTGACAGGAACAAATACTTCACCCAGCTGGATACTTTCTATGACTATTTAAAAAACAAACAAACCAACCCTGATTTGGAAATCCCCGAAATCTCAATCGCCCACAGAAAAGATACTTTCTCATTCATTGATATGTACCTGTTTGAACTTGACAAACTCGGTGACTATTTCGACAAATCAACAAAAGACAAATTGAATTATTTATCAACTCTGACACAAGATGAATTACAGCTTGCAAACAATAAAATAAAACAACAATGGGATGAAAATGAACTTCAATACCTGATAGAATCCGAAGTTCGCAAGCAGGCAAAACTTACAAGTATAAATTCAAAAATGTACGAGGAGCTGAAACAAATAAATGTGAACTTGAATGATATAAAAATTAAAATTGATAACATTTCATTCACATTGAAAGATTTACTTGACAATAAGTACATCCTGAAGGATGAAACGGAAATGAAAAAATCTGTACGCAACAGTTCTACAGTTATTGCGAATGCTGAACGTGCATATTATGCCCAAACACCACAAGAACAACAACAAACAGATGAACGAATAAGAGAATCAATGCCGATTGTGATTGATAATCTTATCCAAAAAACAGATGATAAAGATATTATTGAAAAATTAACATTTATGAAATCTAAATGCAAAGACCCTAAAACCAAGTCAAACGAAATCTTTGGAATGTTAAAAACTATAGCGGTCGGCAGAGCTTTGGGAATGGGAATGAACAAAAGCTGCAACGGACTAAGTCATCTGATTCAGAACGCTCATAACCTTCACCAGCCGTTAGCAGATGCAGGGAATCTTGCAGATATTGCACAAAATGGCGTAGACATCGGAGCTCAAGCCGCACAAAGTATCGCACTGGGTACGGCAACTCACGCGGCTGCACACGCTGCAGGTCAAACCGCAGCAGCAGGAGGATCATTATCAAGCGTATTTACAGCTATTCCGCCGATTGATCCGGTAACCGCCACTATTGCAATCACAATCGCAGCCGCCGTCACCTGTGCAACAGCAGCCTCAAAAGCAACAAAACTTGAACGCCAGCAACGCGAACTATATGTAGAATTTTCAAACTAAAAAGAAAACAGAATTATGATAATAACCAGATTACAAAATTACATAGAACAAAAACGAAATACTAATATAAACAAAAAGTCACTGCCGATAACTTTCACTTCAGGTATTCAGCTTAATCGCGATATTTTCATACCGCACGACAGTAACAACGCAAATCAACAGTATTTGAGTACATACGCACCGGGGAAAAATCAGGGAAATTCAGACTTACAATTTTATACTTATAGTAGAGTAATTAGTGACTTAGATTCAGATAAAACCATTGATAAGCAGTGGTTAACAGAAAATCATGAACTAATCAAAAATGTTTTTGGATTAGATGTATTAAATAATCCCGATATGCAAAATTTGTTTTTATCTGAATTACAGACAAACAGAGAAAAAATCGCCCAAAGGGTTTTACAATCGAGTGAGCGATTTTTGGAAAAATATTATAAAGGAATATTTCCAACGTTTAAAGACCGGCACAAAGTATCTTTCAATACATTTAATGCTGATACTCTAAAAAAATACAATTTTGCAATGCGAAAACTGGACACGGAAGGAATTATTCCTGATATTCCTCTATTCTACAGAACGACAAAACTGCTGCCACCGGTTAAACAACTTGCTAAATACACAAATGCCAATATCATAGATATGAGAGATAAAATTAATCTAAACTCATTTCACAGATACTATACAAACGATAACGGATATAATTACTTTAAAGACTTAATCGAATCAATAGAAACCGACTTTAGAACAAAAGGGCAAAGAAGTATCGTTCTATTAAATAATATATATTTGTACATGCACTATCTTAACGATAAATTATATGATTCCGCAATGGACTACAAAGATAACTATAAAGCAATTTTCGTAACTGAAGATATACCAATGAGTATCAGAAATACAAAACCGGCAGACAAACCTAAGTTTTCTAATATTCCTGCTTATCAAGCCGACAAACAAAGATTTATAAACGAAATTATAGACCCGCTAAAAAACAATACTGCAGATGCACCAAAATTTGTGATATTAAACAGCAAAGCTTTCCCCGCAGATACAGAAGAATTCATACTTGCAGGACTGAATGAAGTCCCGTCAAATACTAATTATATTACTCATACAACAAATATAAATGATTTTGAAAAAATTATAACAAATATAAAAAATAATGCAGAACAAAACAAAAATGACAAATTTCAGTTTATAGTAATACCTCAAGCTTACAAATATATTGCAACAAGACCTGAAAATGCAAAACTGCTTGAATCATTACAATATTCGCAAGGTCAAAAAATAATTCCGATTCTATATTCTTCATACCCTGAAAAAATATTAGAAAAAATGAATATCCAAAACAATAGCAAACACTTCACATTAAATGAGTTAACTCAAAAAGATTTTGAAGAATTACTTAAACTATACACAAGTCAAGCTGATGATGAAATAAATGAACTGATAACACAGGGACAAAATATCCCTGAAATAGATTTGAATATTGATTACAAATACTTAAGTTCACTATTAAAAAACAGTTCCTACAATGGATTTAGGAATATTCAAAATCTTGTAAACAAGGCAAAAGAATCATATCTATTATCACCTAAATACTCATTTAACAATTATCTAACTAAACTAATATCCGGAGGTCTATACAATGAAAATTAATGCTATTCAAGCAAACTCTCTTCAACCAATAAATACCGGTAATAAAAAGAAGAATCCGGCTTTCACTGCATACTACACCCCGCAAGGTGTCGAACAATTAGAAAAATTTATTATGGATATGGCAAGACAAAAAGGCAGCCATTTGACAGATATTGATATCGCCGTAATGCGCAGAAGTATTGCTTCTTTTAACGCATTTTATAACGGAACAAAAACACTCAACCCTCAGAGGATTTCAAATGACTTATACCATAAGTTCAATATTCCGTCAGATTTTAGAGGCGACAGAATCCTCGCAGGTGCAAGTGCACTAGTTGCTAATATTTTCCATAAACTTAAACTGACTCAACCTAAAGGTATTTACAAAGATACGCTTGGGCCTAATATTATGGGAGATTGTAATCTTGGAACAAGAATTATCAGATTCACTGACCAGTTCTATTGGCCTGAAGTTCAGCAAGAAGCAATAAAATCAAGAGTCAGCAATCATTCTTCCTCCGGACATTTCTTAAAAACCTTTATCCACGAATTTATGCATAATTACCATATCAAACGACTTGATGATATATTGGATCAATCCCAAGCAAATCCGACATACGCAAGTATTACTTGCTCTCCGACATTTAGAGCATTGCGCCAACAACCAAACTTTGTAACAAGAATCTTTGTACAAAACGGAACAGAAATCAGGAATGAAAGAGTGAAGGATTATATCGCAAACAAATTATCCCAATACGGCTCAACAATGCCTGCCGAAATGTTTGCAGAATCCGGAGCAAAACTTATTGCGAATTCGCTTGATATGAAAACACTTCGCCCATTGTACAATCCATTTACGTTCAAGAATTTCACACAAGATAAATTCCTTATGCAAATGATGGACGATTTTTATAACGGAAAATTTGATAAATATTTATAGGAAAAAGAAATGAAAATAGAAGCATTACAACAACAAAACAGACAACAGAATTTTACGGGACTTATTCCGCAATCACAGTTAAGAAGCCTTGCTCAGGCAAATACGCCGCAGGCTAGAAAATTGCTGAACACCTGCCTTGGATTTAACGCAGTATACCGAGGAGCACAGGAGGTTAACCCGGATACAATCGCAAGACAAATTGCAGACAAATTCCACGTCAATTGTGACTTTGGTAATAATCCGCTTGTCGCCTGCTTTACGGCACTAACAACAAATATTTTTCACAAGCTTGGATTTACTCAACCGACAAATGTTATACTAAGAAATTTAAGTAAAACAAGAAACTACAAAAACGCCCTGGGCATATGCGCAGTTCACCCGTATGACGGAGATATATACCAAACCTTCCGTGAAACTTACCCGCTGAGAACGGTAGTTATGAACGCCGCAACAGATTGGGGCTCAATTCAAACTGATATGATTAGAATGAAGAACAATAACCATATGTCAACAAACCATTTCCTTGCTGCATTTATTCACGAATTTATGCACAGCCTGCATTCTGACAACCTGACAAAAAGATTTGGTACAAGCAGCAGTATTATGGCAAACATGCAAAAAGAATTTAAGAATAAAAACACAATCTTTATGCTGCAAAAAGAAACAAGTAATTACGGAGCAACAAGCCCGTGCGAAATGTTCGCGGAAGAAATGACAGAATTGGTTGTTGATTCTTTGAACCCAAAAACTATTATGCCGGACAAATTACTGTTTAAGATGAACAGAATGAAAGAATGTCCTGAAATGGACAGACTCTTGGATGCTTGTTGGAACGGGGATATGAAAACAATCGAGAATTTCCGCAAACAGAAAATCAGATTTTTGGGGTTATAAGATTTTAACACCATTGGTATTATACTGAACTTTACGAAGCACACAAAAAAAAGACCTATTTGATAGGTCTTTTTAAATGGTCGGGATGATGCCGATATCGTTGGCGAACCTAAGGT
>JAMPCZ010000008.1:0-15968 GCA_023665935.1 Muribaculaceae bacterium
CGGAAGTTTTAATCACCCTGGGCATCATCGGCATCCTCGCCGCCATCACCATACCTGGACTTATGCAAAAATATTCCGAAAAGTTAATAGTAAATAATTTTAAACAAACCTATTCTATTTTGAATAATGCAGTCCGTATGATGATGGAAGAAGAAAATTGTCTTGGCGAATCTTGTTATAACTTAGTTCCCGCACCTGACATTGAAACGATTGCCTCTAAAATTGATAAGCATTTTAAATATGCTGATAAAAAATGTTTTGACAGAGGTGCAGGTAAGGAGGTTAGTTGGCTGCCATATAAAGTCTATGCTTTAGATGGTACCGGTGCAAGTTATTCTACATATGCGGTTGGCTGGCAATATGGTGCAGATAAGTCAGGGACTTGCTTTTATAAAATGTATAATGGGGCAACAGTATCTATGGTCAGAATGAATGCGTTTGATTCAAGCGGCATATTAAATATTTCAATAGATGGGAATGGAAAATCTGCACCAAACAGAGTTGGAAAAGATCAGTTTCCTGTGACCAGTTCTAGTGATGATTTTGGTATAAATCCCTATTATTCAGTTCATTCGTGGGCCTCACCATCTTTTCGTAAAGGCTTGTGTAGTGTCGTTCTCTCAAAATGTAAAGCAAACGCAAACTCTCCGGCAGCTTATGTTTTGCAGTATGGCAAGCTTCCAAATTTAGTAGAAGCAGGATACCCGGCAAAACCATAATTTCTCGCAAGTTAGTTCATGCAATTTTGAGGATAAAGCCCGAAAGAATCCAGCCGATAGTCTTTTATTAAAAAGCTGGATTTCTTCAGTCGCAAGCTCCTTCGCAATGATGATATAAAAAGGATCTTTGTAGTAAAAACTGCTTCAAGGTTTATAAATAATTTGCTAAAATATTTTTGACATAATTTTGGGTTTCTTTGTATGGCGGAACCCCGGAGTATCTGTCCACCGCATTTGGACCTGCATTGTATGCAGCAAGTGCCAGGATTACGTTTCCGTTATATTTATTTAGCATTGATTTTAGATACTTTACGCCGCCTTCAACATTCTGTGCCGGGTTAAGCGGATCTGCAACGCCGAGAGCTTTCGCCGTTGATGGCATTAGCTGCATTAGTCCAAGTGCTCCGGCTTTAGATTTTGCATTGGGGTTAAATCCTGATTCTTGTTTGATAAGTGCTTGGACAAGCCGTTCATCAACCCCGTGTTTGTTTGCAACTTGGTTTATCATGCTCAATAACTGAGTTTTTTTATTAGCCCCTGCGGAAGCTGCATCGGGGTTGTACACGCGTGTAGCTTCATTAACTTCTTGAATTGCACGTCTTAATGTTGCATTTGTTATATTATTTGCAGAAATCCCGTCATTATAAATGTTTCCGTTGACATTCAGAGAATCCGGATTAAGTAACAGGGAACCAAAATTTACATTTTGAGAACTTGATAAAACTTTCTCAAAAGATTGAACACTATTCGCGCTTGGCGGATATATTGTATCCAACGGTGAATTAATGTCGGCTGATGAATTTAGTTGGCGGGTCATATTTTGAGTATATTTATTAATTTGCGCTGCACGCTGCATAGCTGCTGATTTGCCGCCAGAATTCAATAATCCTTGTATCATCTCTGAGAACATGCTCTTATCCTACCTCCCATATTACATTATTATTTTACTCAAATTTTACTTTGAGTGTATCCTCCATATGGTTTAAGGATATTTTTTTCTTTGTCAAATTAATGTTTTCAGCCAAGAGCCGTCATCAAGCCAGGTTGTTACAAATTTTTGATTACTATTCAATGTTTTATAATCATCATTTCCGTTGTACTGATAAGCTCGGCATGGTTTCGGAAGTTTCATTGAACCATGTCCGCAATCTGTTGCTCCTTTTAAATATTGACCGAATACTTTGTAGAATGTCCCAACCGCTTGATATGTCGCAGGGTCAAGAGAAATATCATCCGCTTCCATTTGTTTAAATACTTGTTGGATTGTTGAATATGATTTTAGAAATTGAGTTCTCAAACGTTTAGCTTTATGGGTTGCAATAAGGTTCGGAATAGACATTGCTGCAACAACACCAATAATCCCAAGTGTTATCAAAACCTCTGCCAAAGTAAACCCTTGAATTTTCATTTCTTTTTCTTTCATGTAGTTAACTCCAAATAAATTATAGTCATGTAATTAATAATTATATCTGTACAACTATAATATAACAATCGATTTGTTTTTATTGTGGATAAAGTTTACCATTGAAAAATGGAATACAAATTTGAAAATATAAAAATTATTGATTTTATAAAAACTTTAACAATTTATAAAGGTTTATCGCTCAGAAAATTGGTAACTCGTGTTGCATCGGCTAAGAATGTTAGTGATTGCTATTCAAATTTTTATGCAAAATTGAAAAATGAAACAATTAAGTTTTCAGAAGTTGCGGATGTTGCGGAAACTTTGGGATATGAGATAGTTTTTCGTGAAAAAAAGAACAAGCCGTGATTTATTTTATCAACATGCAATCGCCGTAACTAAAGAAGCGGTATTCATTTTTTATGGCTTCTTCGTAGGCTTTAAATATGAAATCCTTGCCGGCTAATGCACTAACAAGCATTAATAGCGTTGATTTTGGCAGATGGAAGTTTGTTATGAGTTTGTCTATAACTTTAAATTCGTATGGCGGGTAAATAAATAATTCTGAATGGTCATGGCAGGCTTTAATGCAGCCATATTTTTGGTAGGCTGTTTCAAGCGTTCTGACTGTTGTTGTTCCTACAGCCACGATTGATTTGCCTTCGGATTTTGCTTTGTTTATTTTATCTGCGGCGTCTTGAGTTATTTCAAATGTTTCAGAGTGCATTTTGTGCTCTAAAATATTTTCGCATTTTACCGGTCTGAATGTTCCTAGCCCTACATTCAGTGTTACATAAACAATTTCAACCCCTTTTTCTTTCAGTTTTTTTAATATATCTTTTGTGAAATGTAGTCCTGCCGTCGGAGCCGCAACAGATCCTTCATCTTTTGCATAAACGGTTTGGTATCTGTTAATGTCAAACTGCTTGAGCTCTTCGGATTGTAGTTTTCGTTCAATATACGGCGGCAGGGGTATGTTTCCTATCCTGTGTAATATATCAAATAAATCTCCGTTGTAATTCAGCTCGACGAGCCACTCTCCGTCATCTTCCAATCTCTTTATCGGTTTAATCTTCAGCTCAGGACTTACAGTTATTTCAGTTCCCGGTTTAACTCTTTTAGAAGGTTTTATTAGCGCGCTCCAAAGTTTTTGGTTATCGGCTGCGGCTTCAAGTAAGAATACCTCGATTTTTGCACCAGTTTCTTTTGTTCCATAAAGCCGCGCAGGAATTACCTTTGTGTTGTTTAATACAAGGATTGAATTATCATCCAAATAATCAACGATGTCGAAAAAATGTTTATGTTCGACTGTATTATCTGTACGATTAAGCACAAGCATCTTTGAATTTTGGCGTTTATCTGCCGGCATCTGCGCAATAAGTTCTTCTGGCAATTCGTAATCAAAGTCGCTTAGCTTTATCTCCATTACACAAAACCTCGCTTAGTTAATCTTTTTCGCGCTTTTCAGTTCTGAATCGCTGACTTTATCCTTGCTTTTTGCTTCTTCCATATCAATTTGTTTATTAATTATTACAGTTTGAGCAATTTGGATAATATTACTTGTTATCAAGTACAACAGTACCCCTGCAGGTATCGGAATAATAACGAATGTTGCAACAATCATAAGCGGCATAAATGTTCCCATAGACTTTTGCAATGCCTGTTGGGTTGCATCCATAGAGTCACTTTTGTTCATCGCCATCATGATTTTTTGCGAAATAACCATGGTTATTGCAAACAGAACGATTAATAATACTACATCCCAGTGTAAAGTCTTGTGAATCGCAACTGTTGGTACTGAGGCTATTAATTGTCCTTCATCAAGGTCATCCTTATCTCTTTCAAATGTTACGGTTTCATTTTCTCTTATATTGCTGTTTGTAACAGTGAAGTCAACCTTTTCAACTTTGTTTAGCTGATTGAATTTCAATGCGTCTGAAAGATTATTCAGGCTGACAACCAAATCAACATTTTTGCCCGGTTCTAATTCGCCCAAAATCTTAACGGCTTCAGTTGGTTTTGACACTTTTACGTTTTTAATAACTTCACCCGGAAGATATACTGTTGCAGTGTTTCCCAAAATGAATTTATCACCAACGGAGGCCCCGAGTTCTCCATTGTTTGAAATTCCTGCAGTAGCTCTCATTGTAGTGGCTAAACTTTTAACGAATAAAAAGTGCTGATTCCCGGCAACTTGGATAAACTGCGGACTTATTAATGCTGAATACAATAAAATGAATATTGGCATTTGTATAAGAAGCGGTAAGCAGCCACCCATCGGGTTGAATTTATGTTCTTTGTAGAACTCCATCATTTTTTGCTGCATTACTTGCGGATTGCTTTGGTAGCGGTCTTGAATAGCTTTCAATTTTGGCTGCAGTGTTTGCATTTTTTTCATGGAACGCTGCTGCTGAACATTCAAATGCCACATTGCCGCACGAACAATCACTGTCAATAATATAATCGCAAGTCCGTAATTGCCTACAAATTTAGCTAATAAACTTAAAAACTTTATTGTTAATGTAATAAAATCCACTTTCTATCCCTCATCTAACGTAAAAATCTATCTGTGTTTCAGATAAATCGATTCTAGCATGAACAAATTTATATAGCAAACATAATTGAAATATAGTCGATACAATAAAAAAGACCCACCGAAGTGAGTCTTTTCTGTAAATGGTCGGGATGACACGATTCGAACGTGCGACCCCCTCGTCCCAAGCGAGGTGCGCTACCAAGCTGCGCTACATCCCGGCGGGGTAAATATTATCACTTAGATAATATTTGCTACTCCCTTATTGTAGGATAAAAATATTTTTTAGTCAACCCTATTGTTTAAAATCTGAAATAAATAAACGGGTTATATGTATTTGAGGCTATTGAGGCTACTGATAGTATAAATAGTAGTAATAGCCAGGTGTTTATAAATATTTTCCAAACCTTATTTTTTATAAGTAGAAAATTTTTGAACAGTGGCAGTGCGCAGATTACCGCCGTAATAAATATTATTACTTCAATGTTGTCTACGTAATATGCCTGAGTATATACAATTTCTTCTGTACGAATTCTTAATATCCCAAACATATTCAAAATATATTTTGAAGCATAAGATATTGAGTCTGCTCTAAATATAACCCAACCAATTACAAATGCTAATATACAGTAAATATGTTGGAATAGTCTTATGCTCCAATGTTGATATTTTTGTTCAAACTTTTTGATATTGATTAATTTTTCAATAATTATTAGTACCCCATGCCAAATTCCCCAAACTACAAATGTCCAGGCTGCACCATGCCAAATTCCGGTTAATAGGAATACAATTCCGAGGTTACGTAGGGTTTTTACGAGCCCGTGTCGATTCCCGCCAAGTGGAATATAAATGTATTGTTTGAACCAGGTAGAAAGTGAAATGTGCCATCTTCTCCAAAACTCTATGATTGATTTTGATATGTATGGATAATTGAAGTTTTCCATAAACTTGAATCCGAAAATTAAACCAAGTCCGATTGCCATATCGGAATATCCGCTGAAATCAAAATATAATTGAAACGAGTATGCAAAAGCACCAATCCAAGCGGTAATGTGTGAGAATGTATGCGGGTCTTGTATAAATATTTTATCGGCAATCGCTCCCATTGTGTTTGCAATGAGCATTTTTTTTGATAAGCCTATGATGAATCTTTTTACTCCCAAATTGACTTTTTTGAAATTAACTTCGCGTGAATCAATTTGTTCGGCTACATCGTGATATTTGACTATTGGACCTGCAATCAGTTGTGGAAATAAACAGATATACAGGGCTAATTTATATATGTCTTTTTGAACTTTGCATTCCCCTCTGTAGACATCAACGACGTATGATAAGGCTTGGAATGTATAAAACGATATTCCTATTGGCATTATTATATTTAATGCGTGAATATGTGTGTTAAATAAGTTGTTGCAGTTGTCAATTAGAAAATTAAAATATTTGAAATAAATTAAAAATCCCAAATTTGCAGCGATAGTTAAACTAAGCAAAAGTTTTTTATGAGTTTGATATTTATCTACCGCAATTGCCCCAAAGTAATTTAGGAGTATAGTAAGAAGCATTATTGCAAGATATTTTGGTTCGCCCCACGCGTAGAAAATAATACTTGCAATTAGTAATATCGGATTATGTAGTTCTTTTTTGGTTACAAGATATAGTACCAGTACAATCGGTAAAAATACAAATATAAATGTCATTGAGCTAAATAGCATTGTTTACTCCTCCCTTAAAATCGCTACCTTGCAGTAGTTTCGGGATTAATCGTTCAACTACTTCTAATATGACGATGTCGCTATTTTTTAATTCATCTTCATTAAGTTGATATTTCCAATGATAGTTAACGTGCTTAAAGCTTTGAGCAAAATATGGTATTATTGATCTAAAAAATGAATCTCTATAAACGACTGCGTTTACAATCTCTGAATCATTAATTGTTTCCATTTCCGTATGAGAAGTATCCTTTAAATTATGTGATACTTTTCCACGTATTTTAAATGTGAAATTTTGGGGACTTTCTATGCTTCTGTATGTATAGTTGTCTTTGTTTACATATCCATTTATGAATCTTTCTAAATCATTTCTTGTTTTGTCTTCTGAGATTGTTTCATTTATATATTTAGGGGTTTTGTATATGTTTATATTTTTGTTTTTATTTATTATAGGCTTCATTAATTCTTTATAACCAATGTAGGCACCTATCGGTGTCCAATGGGAGTCATGCTTCCAGTATATAAGTGTATGATTTTTTTCTTCTTGGAGTTGTTGATATGGATAAATTACAGAAACTTCAGAGTTTGTTTTTATATAATCCACAAGTTGCTTTGTTCTGTAATTATTGAAAGCCTCTATATTTTTGTATTTTTTAGGGTAATGCTTTCCATATATACTGCTTTTATCTGGAGCTATAAAAAAATAGAACTGTTTATTTTCTTTTTTGCACACTTTGTCTGCTTTTATTAAGTAAGTTGTTATTTCTTTTAATTCATTCTGTGTGTATAACTGTTTGTGAGCAATATCCTCTTTTAGGAATATCCAGTTATTTTCTCCAAATATAATTTTCTCTGATGATGATTTACCTGTGATTTTATTGTGCAAACTTATAATTTCTCTTCTTAGCCAAAACCTGTCATTAAACCAGGCTTCATAATCTTTTCCAAATTTATAGTTTATTTTGCCTTTAGTTATAAACGGGTGCCATTTTGCGAGTGTTCTGTTTTCGCGTACTGAAATCTTTTTGTTACTAATATGCGACATCGGAACAAATAACATTGTAAAAAACAAGGTTAAAAATATTATATCTATTCTTGATTGGTGTTTCAGTGTTTTGAAATCGGCAAGGTAAGTTGTTATTTTTAATGATACAAGGTAACCGCAAATTAAGATTACGAGAAATTGATAACATTGAAAGAGGTATTTGCCGCAATCTTTTATTATCCAAAATTTGTAAGTTAAAGCCAAAAGAATTATTGTCAGTATTGCGCTAATGTAATATCTCTTTTTCATGAAAGCTCCCTAATATTTAATGTAATCTATAGACTCAAATCAATAGATTGCGTTCAATATATCATAGAATTAATAATTATGCAAGATGAAGATATTTCAATACAACTTCAAAAAAAGAAAGAAATATTAATTGCTTTGGGCAGGCTTGTCCATCAAAATCGAACTAATTTGAATAAGGGTATTAATACTTTTTCTTATGAATATGATATTGGCAATGGTCTTTTGAGCCGGCTCGAAAAAGGCGGTGTCGATACAAAAATTACTACTTTATGGAAACTTGCAAATGCTTTTGGGTACAAATGCTCTGATTTTGTAAAGCTTGTTGAAGAAAATTTGCCTGAGGATTTTAGTTTTTATAATTAAAAAATTTTTACAAATTTAATAATTGAGCATTTGTACAAATGTATGCTATTATTGTTGTATTATGGTTAGGCTAATAAATGGAAATAATATCAAAAGGGTTACTGAATTTGCATACTTTTTCATGCATATTCAAGAGTTTTTTACATATATTGAAGAAATTGATAATCCCGGTGTAGAGCCTTGTGTTTACGCTATGTGGCACAAAAATCAGTTCTGCGTTTACGGGTTGAAAAACAAGGGGAAAGTCAATATATTAATTAGTAATTCGCTGGACGGCGAAATTGTATCGTATGTGGTTGAGCGCATGGGGTTTAAGACATGCCGCGGCTCATCTAATCGAAGAGGTGCGGTATCAAGTTCTTTGAAAATGATTGATAAACTCAAAACCGGTGAAAGTATTGCAATCATGGTCGACGGTCCGAGAGGTCCTGAATACAAGGTTAAGCGCGGCGCAATCGTTTTGGCGCGTGATTCGGGTGTTCCTATTGTCCCTATGACCTGGTATTCCGAAGACCTGACTTTTGTCACTCTGCCTTCTTGGGATAAGATGAAAACTCCGTTTGGTCCATGCCGAATTATTAATCTATACGGAAAGCCTATCTATGTTGGTGACAAGTCTGATGAAGAAGTTGCCGAGGAAATTAAGCAGTCAATTTTTGAACTGGATAGAATTGCACCTGAAAAATACAAAGAAGCTAAGAAACAGAAATTATGGAGCAAAAGAAAATAAATATAGCAATTTTGCAGATGTCATCCGTTGTTGGGGATGTTGAAGCAAATATATCTAAGGTTAAATCTTTAGTTGAAACAGGGCTAAAATGTGGTGCCGATGTGCTTATTTTGCCCGAGATTTGGACTGTCGGCTGGGCTTGCAAGCATTTTCAATCATCTGCTCAAGCATTGAACGACAGTTCTGTCATTCGTTTCTTGTCGGATTTAGCCCGAGAATACAATATTAATATTATCGGCGGTAGTTTTATTACAAAATCAGGAGAAAGATATTTCAATACCTGTCCAGTTTTTGACCGGCGCGGAGCTCTTGTTGCGGCTTATGATAAAAATCATCTGTATTCTTATTATGGGTGTGACGAGGGTAAATATGTTGACTGCGGTGATGAGTTGAAAATGGTTGAGCTTGATGGCGTGAAGTTTGGATTGTCTATCTGCTATGATATTCGTTTCCCGGAAGTTTACAGAGCTTATGCAAAGGCTGGTGCTGATGTTTTGGTTAATTGTGCGGCTTGGGGCTCAAAAAAGCCTATTCCTTGGGAAATGATGACTAAAGCCAGGGCGATAGA
The DNA here is from genome assembly GCA_023665935.1 of Muribaculaceae bacterium. Taxonomy (GTDB): domain Bacteria; phylum Cyanobacteriota; class Vampirovibrionia; order Gastranaerophilales; family Gastranaerophilaceae; genus Zag111. Next base: position 9,319 of record JAMPCZ010000008.1, read on the forward strand.
AAACCAATGTTATATGGTCGCGCTTACCCAATGCGGCTATATAGAAGATGGTGAATATAATTTAGGGGAATCAAGAATTATTGATTTTAACGGAAATGAAATTTCTTCTATAATAAAAGTTGAAGGGATAGTTTCTGCCGAGCTTGATATTCCCGCAATGTATGAATTCAGAGCAAAAGCTCCTATCTTAAACGATATAAAAGATAAATATGAGGTGAAATTTTTATGCGTAAAATAATTGCTATGGTTATAATGTGGATTGCTTTTTCGGCTTCTGCGAATGCTGAATCTGTCACAAAAACAATAACCTCGCTTGGTATAAATAAGGATTCCGTTTCTGTTTCGGTCAGGGATATTCATTCCGGAAATACCGTATACTCTTTAAACGACAAAACCCCCAGGGTTCCGGCGTCTACTCTAAAGCTTGTCACATCTGCTGCCGCTTTGGATATTTTGGGAGAAGATTATAAATATGAAACAGTGTTATATAAAAGCACTAACAATGATTTATATTTGAAGCTATCCGGGGATCCGACTTTTGGAGGCGGTGATTTGAATCAACTAATTTCAGCCGCGAAAGAAAAAGAAATTGAACCAAAAACTTTTTATCTTGATGATACTGCTTTTGATACTGTAGAATGGGGTGAAGGCTGGCAATGGGACGATGAGATGAATCCGTTGATGCCAAAATTCAGTATTTATAATATTGATAAAAATTTGCTAAAAATAGAGGTATCACCGACAGCTAACAAGATGCCTGCTGTAATTTCTGTAAAGCCGTTTTATCCTATTACGTTTATAAACTTAATCACTACAGATACTACAGCTCCGACAAGTATTAAGTTTGATAAAAACACCGAAGTTGCGGCTAATTTATTGAACGCTTCCGGAACTGTGGCAAAACAACATCTTGTTATGATGCCTGTTCCAAATCCTAAAATGAATTTTAGGTTAAGGCTTGAGGCTGCAATCAGGGCAAAAAAACTTGAATATTTTTCACCAATAAATTATTCAAAGCTTCCTGAGTCAAATGTTTATGTTGTAGATTCTGTTGAACATGAAATTGGTGGGATTCTTCGTGCAATTTTAAAAAGCAGTAATAATCTTTATGCAGAAACTTTGTTCAAAACTGCTGGGGCAATTTATTCAAATTCTATCGGGTCAAGAGAAAATTCTTTGAAGATGCTTGCAGATTATTTTGCAAAGATTGGAGTAAATGCCGAAGATATCAAGGTTGTTGATGGCAGCGGAGTATCTAAAAATAATATAGTAACTGCTGAATTTATGACAGATTTCCTGGTGAAAAAGTCAGCCGATGAGAATTTTGAAGCTTTCAAAGTCATGCTGCCGACACCGGGGGAAGGAACTTTGAAAAATCGTATGTTATATTTTAAAGATAATCTTTATGCAAAGACCGGAACATTATCTGATTCCAGTTCTATTGCAGGATATATAACCTCTCGCAGGGGTAAAGTTTATGCTTTTGATATTATGATAAACGATGCAAAAACTTCTTCTTCTGATAAAAAGAATATAGAAGAACAAATTTTGAGAAATATTTATACAAATTACTAGAATAAAGGATGGAAATATGTACGAACCGGAAGTAACCGTAATTATTGCGACTTCAAATATTGTAGAAAAAGAACAGACAGATGATTTTGCGCTTTTGTTGAACCTGCTAGATCGTCAGTCTTACCCATACATTGAAAAGCTTGTTATTGACAATGCCTCAACTGATGGTACTCAGGAATTGTTGAAAGAGTATAAAAACATGGGGTATATAAATTTCTTTACCGAGCCGGATAACGGTAAATTTGAGGCTTATAATAAAGGTTTGATGAGGGCGAAGGGTAAATACGTATCTTTTATGAGTTGTGATGATTTTTATCATGACATTACGGCGATTAGAGATATTGTAACCTTGATGGAGCAGGAAGATGCGGATTTTTGTTTCTTCCCTTCATATTGTATTCATCCTGATGGGTATGTTTTTCAATTTACTCCGGCAATTCTGAACGCTTTTCAGGTTACGCCTTGTCCAAGACAGGCTATGTTTTTTAAACGTTCGACTATTGATTCAATTCGAGCTTTTGACTCAAAGTTCAAACTTATGGCTGATTATGATTTGACTCTGAGATTAATGCTGAATGAGTATTATGGAGTGTATTTAGATAGAAACGTGGTTACTTATAAGCTTGGAGAAAAGGTTATGAGCCGTCAAACTCAAGGCGAAGCCGAGTGCAGTCATATATTTTATAAGAATTACAAAAATCTTTATCCTATGTCTAATGAGGTTTTGGATAGGCTTATTAAATTTTCTGAGATGCCGAAACCTTTGCTGGATAAGTTGGCGTTAAAGTTTCCTGAAGAAGATAGAGAATTGTTTTATGCTCAGTATGAACAGATGTATGAACTTCGCAAGGAGGCTTTAAAAGAGAAGCAGGAACAAGAACGCCGAGGCAGATAAATGTAAAATGTTTGCAAAATATATTTGCAAGGTTTATAATCATAATAAGAGATTAGTTAAAGAAAGTTAGGGAAATATGACAGAACAGAGAATAGCAGTATTAGGTTACGGATTGTGGGGAAGAAATATTGTTCGTAATTTTTACAATCTGAATGCTTTGGGTATGGTTTGTGATTTGGATGAAGAAAATCTTGCTAAGGTTAGAGAGCAGTACCCGGGTGTAAAAACAACAAGAGATTTTCATGATATTTTAAACTCGGATGAGATTACGGGGGTTGTTGTTGTAACTCCTTCTCATACTCATTACAAATTTGTTAAAGCTATGCTTGAAGCAGGTAAGCATGTTTATGTTGAAAAACCTATATCAACAGTTGCGCAAGAGGCAAGAGATTTGGCTGATTTAGCGGATAGTAAGGGGCTTGTTTTGATGGTTGGTCACCTTTTGCTGTATCATCCTGCTGTAAACAGATTAAAAATGCTCGTAGATGAAGGTGCGCTGGGTGATGTTGTCTATGCTCAATCAGACAGGCTTAATATCAATTATTTCAAGAATGACAGAAGTGTTATGTGGGACTTGGCTCCGCACGATGTTTCAATGATAAGCTATGTTTTGGGTAAAAATCCAAAACGCGTGATTTCTGCTATCGGATGTTCATCAGATAACAATGATATTATGGATATTACTCATATAGGTATCCAAATGGAAGGCGGTGCGATTGCGCATATTTCTGACAGCTGGATTACACCTAAAAAGCATGTTCAACTTCTTGTAAGAGGAACAAAGGCTACTGCAATCTTAGATGACACTCTTCCTGAGCATAAGTTGACGATTTACGATAACTTTAAAGCCGGAAGCAGTGAAGTTATTGTTTCTGATTATTTAGAAATTGAACCGTTGAAACTTGAATGCCAGCACTTTATAAGCTGCTGTGAAAGCGGTAAAAAGGCTCGTTCTGATGGCGAAAACGGTTTTATTGTCGTAAGTATATTGGAAGAAGCTGAAAAAATTATGCTTGGTGACAGGGCTAAAAATTTGGATAATGTTGATTGGGCACTTTCAAGAACAAAGAAATAAGAGGATTAATGATGGATATAAAAAATAATACGGCGAATATTGTTTCAATAAGCAGAGTTTTTGTGGCGTTTGTTGCGATAGGCTTGTTGTTTAAGCACACACCTTGTGCGTATATTTGGTCTGTGATTTTGACTGCGATTGCTTTTGCGATGGATGGTGTTGACGGTTATATTGCAAGAAAATACAATCAGGCTTCAGAATGGGGGTCTGTTTTGGATATTTTGGGTGATAGAATTGTTGAATTATCATATTGGATTGCCTTTGCAGTAATGGGTTGGTTAAATATCTTGTTCCCGTTGGTGTGTGTAACAAGAGCATTTACGACAGACGGTATAAGAAGTGTTGCGCTATCAAAAGGTATGACGGCTTTTGGAGATAAGTCTATGCAGTCAACCGCTTGGGGTAAATTTATCTGTGGCTCAAAGTTTATGAGAATAAGCTATGCAGTGGCAAAAGTTGCAGCATTTATTTTATTGATAGTTGCATACATTCCGAATCTGAATCCTGCCAGTGCCGGTGTAATTCGTCTGATTGCGGAAATTTTGGCATGGGTTGCTATTATTTTCTGTGTGGTTAGGGCAATTCCTGTTGTTGCGGAAAGTGGAAAGTTATTCAAGTAGGCGGCTGCTTTTTACGGCAAGTTTTATTTTGAATTTAGTTTTAGACAGGCAGTTAGGTGGAAACCTTTAGGTAGATTGTTATGACAAAATTGAACATTGTTTTATATGAGCCGGAAATCCCTCAAAATACCGGCAACATTGCAAGACTTTGTGCTTGCTGCGGTGCAAGTTTGTATTTGGTCGGGAAATTAGGTTTTTCTCTATCAAGTAAGTATACAAAGCGTGCAGGCTTAGACTACTGGGATAGTGTGGATTTACACAAGGTTGATTCAATGGAACAGTTGTACGCGGAATTTCCTGACGGTACATTTTATTATCTGACTACAAAGACAGATAAATTGTATACGGACATTGAATTTAAAGATAATGATTTCATTGTTTTCGGACCTGAAACTCGCGGACTTCCGGACAAATATGTAAAGGATTCCCATGCCAGGACTATCCCGATGAAAGAGGGACAAAGAAGTTTAAACCTGTCTAATTCCGTAGCGATTGTTGCATATGAAGCAATTAGGCAATTGGGATTGTAGTTTTACATTAATACGGCAAAAAATTCTGTTATTCTGAACTGGGTTCAGAATCTTAGAATTTTTTGCCGTATTATACAGAGTTACGTTTTTATCTATAATTTAGAATCTAAAATCTAAAATCTAAAATCTAAAATCAATTATGTTAGCGCAAGCTTTTGGGGTGATTATTTCAATTGGAGTGCTTGGTACAAAATATTCTGCTGCGCTGGTTACAACTTCTTTTGCTTTTTGAGTAGCGTTAAGTGCATCTCTGCGAAGATAGTTTGAAACTGTATTTTCTGCTGATTGTAATTTACTTACTGCTTTGGTTGTTGGGGCTAAAAACATTTTAATTTCTCCTTTTCTTTTTCTTTTTTATTAAATACCTTGATTTTTTATATTAAATAGCCTGATAGGATAGTTTTATCTTTCTCTCTCCTACCAGGCTATTAATTCTTTTTGTTTATTTTTGTTAAATATTAACTTTCGATTTGTGACATAATTTCAAACGGCTTTTCAACAACTTTCATTTCTTCTCTTGTGATAATACCGCGTTTTAGTTCTGAGAAGCTTGCTTTCTTAGAGCAGAATTTCTTTTTAAGGAATTCATAAGCCACTTTCGGGTCACATTTTGTGCCGCAAGTAAACAAGTCTACCGCAGCGTAACCAAGTTCAGGCCAAGTGTGTATTGCCAAATGGCTTTCAGAAATAATTACAACCCCTGACACTCCGTACGGACTGAACATGTGGAAACATTTTTGTACGATTGTTGCTCCGCATTCTAACGCTGCATCAATCATATATTTTTCAACTTTATCAATACTGTTTAACGTGTTAGGATCACATTCAAAAAACTCTGCAAGTACGTGTTGTCCCAAGTTAATTTCATCTATTTCAGAATTTTTTTGAAAGATGTCCAAAGGTGAGTTAGTCAATTTATTCGTTCTCCTTATGTATAAATGTATATTTCACACTACTACATAATATAATAAAAAATAAAAATTTGTTAGTCCTTATTTGAACTTTTTTTGTGAATTGCGGAATAATAGTCATAAAGACACTTATATGTATATTTTTTGCCTTTTAGTATTATTAAGTTTTGTTAATCATATTTTAAAACTTTTTACTTTGTATTAAAATCAGGGTATGAATAATACGATATTGGTAATTGATGATGATTTGGCTATAAATGAGCTGATAAAGATTAATTTAGAGCTGGCAGGCTATAAAGTTATTCAAGCTTTTGACGGGATTAAAGGTTTCGCGCTCGTAAAGCAGGAATTGCCGTCGCTTGTTGTTTTAGATGTTATGATGCCGGAGGTTGACGGGTTTACTGTTGCTAAAAGAATAAGGCAAAATGAGGAAACTAAAAATATCCCGATTATTATGCTGACAGCATTATCTCAATTGAATGATAAAGTGAATGGTTTTAATATCGGAGTAGATGATTATTTGGTTAAACCGTTTGAAGTTGAAGAATTGATGGTGCGGGTTAGGGCATTGTTAAAACGTACAAACCAAATACCTGAGTCTGCTTCTACCAGGGATTTGTTAACCTTGGCAGAAATTACCCTGCTTCCTGAAATTTATAGTGTTAAAATTTATGATAAGCAGGTGAAATTGACTCCAATTGAATTTGATATTTTTAATTTGTTGTTTCAAAATCACGGTAACATGGTGTCTTCGACCAAGTTATTAAAAGATATATGGGGTTATTCTCCTGATGATGATATAGAAACAATAAGGGTTCATATAAGACATTTGCGAAGTAAAATTGATAAAATTTCCAATGGGAAAAAGTATATTCAAACGATATACGGCGGCGGATATAAGCTGGAAGTTTAGAAAGTGTTTACTAACTCTTTTTACCTATGTAAATATAGTTAAATAGAATTAATGCGTAAAGAAAAACTTTGTTATATAATTTTTATATAGTGAAAGAGGTTTTTATATGTCAATTGAAGATGCTTTAGTTA
>JAMPCZ010000008.1:16068-34415 GCA_023665935.1 Muribaculaceae bacterium
CCTGCAAACCCAGGAAAGACAAGCCTTAAAAGGTTACCCCCCCCCCGATTTTCTTGATATTGTTACGTTTCAGCATTTCTCTCTCCTTTTATTTATTAATCCTTTTCCCCATAATAACAAATTTATTAACATTTGTAAATATATTCTTTTATTTACTAAAGATTCTAATCAGATATGCCGATATAAAAATTACACATACAGAAATGAGGTTTGGATATGGAATTTAGTTTTAAAGAAACAACATTACTTGAACACAAAGGTAACGAATTCAGTGAGAGTAACAGTTATTTGATTCTGTCCAAAAACGAAGGCGTTAATGATACCGAAATGAACAACATTATCCAAATCATTGACGAAACAGGACACGAAGTTAATTGTACGTACGATAAATTTGTTGAGATATTTGATGAGGAGGGCTTCGCGGGCTTTATAATGTAAAAAATTTAATAGTAATATTATGTAACGGAGCGGCTGCAAATGCAGCCGCTCCGTTTATTCACGGTTAACCAAATTTCAGCAAACAAACATTCTATTTAGTTGTATATTTATGCTAATATTATTATATGACGGATTTCAAACACTATACAGTAATGAAAAATGAAGCGGTTGATGCACTTGAGTGTAAAGACGGGCTTATTTATGCTGATTGCACACTCGGCGGCGGAGGACACAGCGAACTTATACTGAAAAGAATTTCGCCAAACGGAAAGTTAATATCCTTTGATATTGACCAAGACGCAATCAACGCGGCTAAAGAAAGATTAGCGGATTACGACAACATTACTATTGTAAAGAGTTCATATACTAATATCAAAGAGGTGATGAAAAATCTCGGGATAGAAAAAATCACCGGCGGAGTATTGTTTGACCTTGGAGCATCGTATCATCAATTAACAAAACAAGAACGCGGTTTTTCGTTTATGAAAGAAGCCCCGCTTGATATGCGATTCAATATGGATTCTGATTTCAGCGCGTATGATGTGATTAACTCATACAAAGAAGAAGAACTTGTAAAAATATTTTCTGAATACGGAGAAGAACGATTTTCAAAAAGAATAGCCCGTGCAATAGTCGGACAGAGAAAAACAAAACCAATAAATACAACGACAGAATTAGCCGAACTGATTATCAACTCCACTCCTAAAGTTAAATCCTCTATTCACCCCGCTACTAGGGTATTTCAGGCTGTAAGAATCGAGGTAAATCAAGAGTTACAAAATGTTAAAAACACATTAAATGATGTATTGGATTTATTAGATTTTGGTGCTATAATTAGTGTGATAAGTTTTCATTCACTTGAAGACAGAGTAGTAAAGCAGGTTTTTAAATATCATTCTACGCGTTGTCATTGTGAAAAAAATCAGATGATTTGCAACTGTCCTCCACCGATACTGGAGCTGGTTAACAAAAAACCGATAATGGCAACAGAGGAAGAGATAAAAGAAAACCCACCGTCACGAAGTGCTAAGTTAAGAGTCGCAAGGTGCATTCGGAAGGTTTGAGAGTAAGACATAAGAGTTTATTGGCAGGTAGTTTAGGGAATGAATTTAAAATCAAGAGTAAAAATTAAAGAGCAAGAATCACTATATCGTCAAAGCAGCTATGCTCAAAACCCGATAAAAGAAGAGTCTACTGTTGTTGAAGGAAGTTTTTATCAGGCAAAACCGATAACCGTGCGCGAAATGGTTACTAGAAAAATAAACAAAACCCTTTGCTTCTGTCTTGGTATCGCAATCTCTGTGACTTTTATCAGCTACTATATTGCAATGAATTACGAAGCAAAACTAAACAACCTTGATAACGAAATTGTCAGACTGAATGCCGAAAATCAAGATTTACAGGCTGAACTAGACAAGTATAAGTCATTTAACAATGTAGATAATAAAATTGGTGAGTATAAATTATTGCAAAAAGCCGAAAAAGTTATTGAGGTGACATCTCTGAATGAATTACAACAGAGTTCAGAAGCTCCGATAAAAACAGCCTCAAACAATTTCAATTGGGCTATAGGATATTAGAATTTTAAAGTTTATAAAAAGAGGGGCGAAGCCTTCGGCTTCGCCCCTCTTTTTTAAGCATATGAAATCACTTCAAATACAGGAATAAAACCAAACAAATAGTACTTTTTCCGAGCTTCCCACTCATAAACTTTCAAAATCGGAATGGGACCAAGTTTTATTACTGTCTTTTTCCTAATCAAATTTTTAGGTTTAGATTTTAAGTTATGCTCCTTAAAAAACTCCAGCACCATAGACTTTGAGCGAAGAGAATCCGCGCATTTTTTATCGGACGTCAGCAAAGTTTTAACGGTAGAGTTGCCATTAGTCCAATAATTGTAATAAGTACCGGGAACAGTAACTATTTTATTAGAAAAATATACCGCACGAGTCACAAAATCCACGTCTTCAAAATACATTCCCTCGACAAACCTGAGCTGCAATTTATCAAGTAAAGACCTGCGGTAAACCTTGTTCCAAACATAGCACATATCCGGAACCCGTGCCGCATCAATCTTTTCCTGAGAATTGGTATAAACATTTTCTGCATCATATTTGATTCTGATTTTTGTATAAGCCTTACGAACTCTCAAAATTGATCCGCATGCAATATCAGCATCATGACAACTAGACGCATCAATTAATTTTTGATAATAATCAGAATCAACCCAATCATCTGCATCAACAAATGTCACAAATTCACCTGTCGCGTTTTCCAACCCGACATTCCTTGCTTTACTCTGCCCAAAATTATCTTGCGTAAACACCTTTATCCTAAAATCAGTCATCGCAAAATTATTACAAATTTCCAAACTATTATCTATCGAGCCGTCATTCACCAAAATTAACTCAAAATCTTTTATAGTTTGAGAAAGAATACTATTTACACATTTTTCCAAAAATTTTTCACAATTGAAAACAGGAACAATTATACTTAGTTTAACCATCAATAAATCTTTCTATCTAACCTCTAGTTCTCATATTATACTATCATCGCAGATTTGAAAATCTAATACTTTAGTATAATTTTTCCAATTTTCATTAAAGAATCGCTAATCTGAGTCGTATATATACACAGAAGGCATGTATTTTAAAGGAAAATTTATGGATAAAGAGAACAAGCAGTTAGGAGTTTCCCTATTCGGTCAATCTGAATATCTGACAGGTGCTGACCCGATAGAAGAAATGTTCGCACTTAACCTTGGCGATTTCTTGTCTGAAGCTTTGATTTCAGAGGATTTGGCAAAGAAAATAAGCGTAAGTGCAAATAAAAAAGAACGACTCCAAAACCAACTAAAAGAATTAATCGACATTTATTCTTCAAAAAACACCCTTTGCGTGCTTGATTTTACCACAGGCGAAGAGGTAGCAATATACACTTCTATCGCTGAATCTATATTGCAAATGCTTGAAGTCGAAGAGTGTAGAATCTACCTAATTAAAGACTCCGGAATTACTATCGTCGGAAATACAGCAAATAGTGCTCTTTCCAATGAAATAACAATAAACGATTTACTGTATCAAGACGTCATAGAAAAAGACGGCTCTACATTCATTTCAATGAAGAGTTCTACTATGCCGGTTGGTATGATTGAAGTAAAACATAGCCAAAAACTTGAACGAAACTATATTGATTTGATAGACAGTATCGCAAACCTGCTTGGTACAACGATTACACTGCAAAATAACGTCGAATTAACCAATAAGTTAATCTCAAACCCTGAAACCTCAGAAATTGAATTAAAACAGGAACGCGCAGAATTAACAGCATTAATCGGCGATTTGTGTGACTACCAGCAAAATTTCGTAGAAGCACTTGCTGACTCAGTAGACAAAAAAGGTCAATACACGGTTTCTCACTCAAGAAACACAGCAAGACTTGCTCGCAGCATATGCAAAGAATTAAACTTAAACGAAAAAACAACAGACCTGATATACTATGCTGGATTACTGCAAAATATCGGGAAGATAACACTCCCTGAAAAAATCTTTGCAAACAACGGAAAACTATCCCCTGAAGAATTGCAAAAGATTAAAAACCACACAAATGTCGGAGTGAATTTGTTAATGAATATAAACTTCTTATCAGAAGTTGTCCCGTATATAACGTACCATACCGAACGAATTGACGGTTCAGGAACACCTGAAGGGCTAAAAGGTCAATCAATACCACTGGGTTCAAGAATTATAGCCGCAGCCGATGCGTATTCTGCAATGACCTCAGACAGACCGTATCGAAAAGCAATGGAACCGGAAAAAGCACTCGATATTCTGCATTCTGAAACCGATACAAAATGGGACAAAGATGTTGTTAACGCGTTAGCAAATATCGTAAAAAAATAAAAACAAATATATAAAAAATACGGCAAAAATTCTAAGATTCTGAATAAATTTCAGAATGACAGAAATAAACGAGCGAAGCTTTCAGCTTCGCCCGTGAAGATTACAAAACATAATTAATATCCAAATCTGCAAAAACCTTAAAAAGTATTATCTGTTGAGATTCAGCATATTCTCTTTTTCTACACGCTTAAAAGCAGGATTATTCATCTCGTAAATCAAATTTAACCCCTCAAGAGTCAAAATAGGATTCACATCATCAAACGGACGTTTTAAGTAGTTCGCAATTAAACCACAATATCCGCCGGTAGCAACAATAGTAGCTTTTTCCCCAAGTTCGGCTTCACATTGTTCAACCAAACCGTCTACCATACAAGCGGTTCCCCTAATTACGCCTGATAAAATTGCATCCGTTGTATTATGTCCGATAGCTTTATTTGAGATAGACACATCAATTTTGGGTAATTTAGATGTAGAATTTTTCAAACATTTCATCTGAGTATTGATTCCGGGAGCAATAACACCACCCAAAAATTCAGACTTTGAGTTTATTATATCAAACGAAGTAGCCGTTCCAAAATCAATTACAATAACCGCTCCTTGATAATTCTTTGAAGCAGCAACGGCATTAGCAAGCCTATCTGCACCAACTTCGGAAGGGGTGTCGGTCGCAATTTTTATACCTAAATCTATTGTAGAATCAACAAACACAGACACTATTCCAAACACACAATCAACCGCACGCTTGAATTTGACACTCAACTCCTCTACTACAGATGCAATCACACATCCCTCAATAAAATAATCTTTAAACAACGATTTTAACAGAATTTCATATTCTTCTTTTGTCAAATCCTTATCAGACGCAAGTCTGAATTCGTTAACATATTTACCGTCATTAAACAACGCCAGCGTAATATTAGTATTTCCGATATCTGCGGTCAACAACATAAAATGATCCTCATTCGTATCTGAGAATCATTTTATTACAAACATAGTTTAATGCAAAACAGTAATCTTACTTATCTAAATTTGCAGCAGCGGTTTGCACACCTGAATAAGGAATTTGCCCGTTAAGAAGGTTGCCCAATTCAATCTTGTTATTATGACGCTGTTGTTTTAGCTTGAAATTATTAGCATAATCATTGATTCTATCAATAGCTTTACTTGCAAAATTATCTTTAATTGACAAATCCATAATCAAATCCTCCACGATTATATATATCTTATATATACATAAAGTATTTTTTAATGGACGAATTGCAGTAAGGCAAATTTTTTGTTACATAACTTTACAAATATTATTCTATTGAACCTCAGCTGGAGCCGTAGACGACGGCGACTGCATTTTCTTTTGCGAATTTTTTAAAGCATTTTGAAGTAGATTCTTCACATTTTCAGAGTTTTGCTTCGCATTTTCTTTCGCTGCTTGAAAATCTGATTTTGATTGTTGAAAATTCGTCTTTGCATCGTTCACACGAGTCTTCTGAGTTTCAATTATATTATTTAGATTGTTTTTAACATTCTGAGCGTTTGTTTTAGCTTCTTCAATTTGGGTTTTTACATTTGTTTTTACCGCCTCTTTAGCTTTCTGCAAGTCCTCTTTAAGATTCATTTCTGTCGTATCACAGGCTGAGAGCCATTTAAAACTTCGAACGGAAGAAGGACTTTCAACATAACCGTTAAACACAACTTTAAAATCTTTATATGTTTTACTTCCCGTCGCCAAATCAGGAATCAGTGAAATATTCTCACTCGCAGGATCAGCCGTAAGTTGCTTTAACATATTAGCAGTCGCACTACCAAATTTAGGGATATAAGAAAGCAATTTTTCTGCTGACAAATCACCCAACGGACCAAGCAATGAAACAACTTTTGATTCTAACCTGCCCAAAATCACAAGATTAGCTGTATTCGGTAAAATATTATAAGTACCGCAAACGTGGTATGACATAAGATTACCTGCAACCAATATTTTTGACAAATTGGCAACGCCGTTACCAAGTGTCAAATCGCCTTTGATATATTTATACTTATCCGCCTCCTGAATTGTAGCCGCAGAGGACATAACAGACAACGCGGATTTAAGCACGGAATTTGATGAAACATTTTGAGCAGTCACAAGATTTTCCAAACGACCGATATTAATAAATTTACCTTCACCAATATTGAATCCGACATTACCCTTCATTGAATTTATTATATCTTTATCGGTAACTCCCTGCATATTTAGTTTTGCGTTGAAATCCAAAACGCCTGTAAGTGCATTTTTTATCCCAGCGGCACCCTCTACTGCTTTCGTAGAATTCAGACCGCTGCCAGTAAATTCCATACCTATTTTTGAATCAGGAACAGAATAGGACAAGTTACCCTTCACCTTGCCGTCAAAAGCTTTCGCAGCCAAATTTGACAGATAGAACCTTGAATAATCTTTTAATGAAAAATCACCCGACAAATCTGAGGCAACAATCCCGCCGGCCTTAAATTGCTTAGCTATCGCATGACCATTCAAAATTGCACCCGACAAATCAGCAGACAAATCTGAAATAGCAAAATCCATATCCGTCATTGAAATATCAGGTAAATTTACAGAACCTCGCATTTGCGGATTGGACAAAGTTCCAAGCAGCGACAATGAAGCATTCGCGCTTATATTAGAATTCGGAACACCCCAAATAGGAAAAGATACCGTGCTCGGCACTGATACATTCAAATTTAATTTAGGATTAGCATAAAGCTTTGTCACCTCACCTGACATGCTGGCTATGGTGGATTTGTTATTCGAAATACCCGTATTGGAAAGATTTAATGTATCACCTATAATTTCAATATTTGTATGAATTTTTGTATTTTGCTCCTCCAAAACATCAAGCGGCAACAGAGCAACATAGTTATTTGAATCGGCATTAATTTGCGCAGAAATATTTTGTACTTTTAAGTTACCGCTAAGCTGTACGGACAAAGGAAGAGAACCTTTCGCAGGAACCAAAACCGCAAAATCTTTAGGCAAAAACGCCAAAACATCAGCTACGGCTAAATTACCACGAGCAGCAATATCAATATGCATTTTTTCATTGATATAATCCTTGACCATGCCTGTAATATCAATTCTTGAGTTATTCAATAAAACATAGCATTTTTTTAAAGTAATATTTTTTGAATCAATCAGGATATCAGTATCCGGAACCGAAACGCCGGCTGTCGGCAGAGAAACAAGCAATGATTTTATACCAACATTACCGGAGGCAGATTTGCCGTCATACAAAAACTTAAACAACGCTTTATCCAAAGTTAACCTGGCTCCCGCCGATTTATTAAACACGTTTAGCCCCTGAATACTTGCATTGATTTCCGGAATCAAAGAATTAAGCTTGCCCTTTAATTGCGCAGCTACAGATAAATCTCCGCTTGAAAAAGTATTTTCTTTTAACAATGCAGCCTGACCCGCCAATGCAAGCAGCCCTTTAATCGAAATCTTGTCTGCATTTAATTTTATATCAGTTGTGGAATCTGATTTGATTGAGCCTGTAATTTTCAAAGGGTGACCAAATATTGTAAACCCGGCGTTATTAATATTAACATTGTTGTTCATCATATCAATATCAGCCGCAATATTGTCTATGGATACATCATATAAACCGTACCTGATAGAAGACGGAAGTATTTTCAAATAACCTGTAGATGAAACAGATTTCAAATCAGAATTTATATTGAAATCAGAATCAATGCCGCCTGAGGCAGACAGTGTATCAAAATCATTAATTCCAAATGTTTTAGCAATACTATCCGCCAGCATAAATATATTGTTAAATTTAGCATTCGACCTGAATGTCATATCAATTGAGGGATGCTTTCCGGAAATTATATCTCCGATAATTTGAGTTTTTTCGTTTTCATCAAACGAAGTAAAAAATATTGAATCAATATTTGTACGATTACCCTTAAAAGCAATGTCAAAGTAGCTTTCAGGAAGTTTTTGCCCATCAACACCGACGGTTAAAGCATCAACCCTTAACTTACCCTTAATTTTCGGATTTTTTATACTGCCGGAAGTTTTAATATCCGCAGCTAAATCAGCTCCAAACTGATTTTTTGAAACCGTTTTAAACAAGTCTACAATATTTACAGCATCAGAAGCCGAATTTACAGGTTTAGAAACCTCTTCATCCTCAACTATATCCTTTGGAAAAACTAAATCATGAAGATTTAGATTTGGCATAATCTTATTAAAAACTTTAATATCGTAATTGGAAATTATATTATCTTCAAAAACGACTTTTCCCGAAGTTGAAACTCTTACCTTCTTATCCAAAACGAAATCTGATACTTTAAGTTTTTGACCTTCTACTCCATAAGATTTTGACGTCATAGCATCAACTACCACAAACCTGTACGCCTTTATATTAATACCAGGAAGTCGATTTGATAAAGTGAAACCAAACGGTAAACCTTTCATCGGTTCAGTTTGACTGCCAGTATCTTGATGCAAATAATCCTCAATTAAAAAAGTTCCGTCTTTTTTTACTACAATTTCAGCATCAATATTTTTAGCACCAACGGCTGCTATTTGGATTTTTTTAGCCAACAGAGGAAGCAATGAGATTCTTATTGAGGCATTTTCAGCACTCAAAAACGGCTGTTCTGCCGACGGTACAGCTAATGAAAACTTCTTAACCTTCACACCCGCCGTAAGATTCGGAGCTGCAACAAATGACAGTTTTTCAATGTTCGTGTCCAAGCCCGCTGCGGATTTCACAGCGGTAGAAATTTCCTCGCTATATGAATTCAATATCGGCGACACAACAAGAGGTGACACCAAAAAGATACCATATAAGCCCAAAAGTACATAAGTCGCCTTAACTGAGATTTTTTTCCAATTTACACTCATCACATATATCCCCTATATTAATTATTATCATAAATTTTACCACAAAAACATGGTAAAAATTCTAAGATTCTGAATGAAGTTCAGAATGACAGAATTTTTTGCCGCAGAAAACTATAACTGTTTAACAAAATTAATCGCATCATCTTTTGATAAAATATCACCTGAAATTTGAGCCTCCTTCAAAGCCTCTAAAACTTGCCCAAGCCTTTTTGACGGCTCGATATTCAGAATCGACATAACTTCATTCCCGTCTAACAATTTTGGCAAAGGTTTAAGAGTTTCCCAAGCAGATAAATAATAATCAAGCAACTCATCTAAATCCGAAATATTTTTATCTACAATTTCCTTCGTAATTTCCGGGCCCTGCGCAGCAAGCCTATCCGCTTTCGCTATCAAAATACAATCAATAGCATTATCTTCCGATTTCCGAATAAAACGCATTAATGTCTTTTCGTTCTTATCAGGAGCGGAAACAACCATCGTTGCATACATATGTTTTTTTATAATATATGTAAGGTACTCTATCTGCTTATTTGAAAAACACAAGTTTTTCAATAGCGGAACCGCAAGCTTTGCACCCGCCGCATCATGACCTAAAAATCGGTGTCTTCCGTCATCTTCAATTGTCCAGGTAGAATACTTACCGATATCATGCATAAATGAGGCAAGCCTCAAATGAGCAAGCCGCGAAAACCCGCCAAAATCAACAGAGTCAAGATGATTCTTCACCGCATCAGATGAGGATTCATAAAATTTTCCAACCTGATAAACCGTTTCAATGCTATGATGAAACAAATCTAAATGATGATGAGCATTTGGAGGAACCTGTTTTAACTCTTTCACAAACGGAAAAACCTCTTCCAAAAGCCCGCACTCATCCATTTTTAAAAGCGCGCTATGAGCAAATTCGCCGTTAAAAAGCTTCAGCAATTCATACCGGACTCTTTCTTTAGCCGGTTTTGAAATAAGATTTGAATATCGTTTTACAACATCCGTCAAGGATTCATCTATCTCAAACCCCAAACTTGAATGAAACCGAAAAATTCTCAAAAGTCGTAACGGGTCATCAGTAAAATTCTGTTCCCGAACACCTTTGATTACTCTATTTTCGATATCTTTAATCCCCCCGCAAGGGTCAAAAACGTTTCCGGTTCTTATATCAACCGCCACGGCATTAAGAGCCAAATCCCTGCGATAGATATCTTTTTCAAGCGAATCTTCTACCGGATTTGTTATATCAAACTCGTTAACCTTATCAGGCATAACAACTCTGTAAATTCTATTTTCAACATCAAGAGGAATAAAAGTTCCTCCAAAAAACGCTGCAACTTTTTTGGAGAATTCTCCTGCATCCTCGTCCGTCACAATCAAATCGCGGTCATAAGTCTTCTTACCCAACAGAAAATCACGAACAGAACCCCCGACAAGATAAATATCATTAGGGAAAAAACTTGCCAAATTATTTAAAAATTCATCGTTTTTAATTCTATCCGTTAAAATTTGTATATTCATAAATAATATTTCCTAACGCAACTACGACGGCTGTTTCAGCCCTTAAAATCATATCGCCGAGAGTCAGCATCTCAAACCCTCTTTCTTTGAACATATCAAACTCAGCTTGAGAAAATCCGCCCTCCGGCCCGATAACAACAAGAACTTTATCACCTTTTTTTATCGGAGATCCTACAAAACAATCACGAATTGTCTTTGCCGCAATCCTTTCACAAAAAACAATTATCCTGTCAAAATCTTCAGATTCAATAAGTTTATCAATTGTTGTGACATCGCAGCAAACAGGGATTTTCGCACGTTCACACTGTTTTGAAGATTCATACATAATTTTCTGCCACTTTTCAACCTTCTTTTCTGCAACGGATTTATTTAACGCACAATTGGCGGTCATAACAGGAAAAACTCTATTTACTCCTAGCTCTGTCGCCTTTTCTATTACCAAACTTTGAGCATCTGAGCGCAAAGGACTCTGCGCCAACGATAAATCAAACTCTAAAAAACGATTTGAAGAATAAGATTTTTGGACTTGCGCCAAAACCGCTCCACTTGTTATTTCAGAAATAATCGTTTCATATTGAATTTGATTTTCGTCTATTAAAAGTAAGGTTTCACCCACGCGCGAGCGCAGCGAGCGCGCAATATGCTTATAATTATCTTTATCAGAGATTTCTATTATATTACCATCCACAGTACTTGAATCAATAAAAAAATGCGGCATAACAATCCTTTCTACAAGATTATTATAACATGATAATTATTACAAAGTTCACGCAAAAAGAACGTCATTCCGAATAATATTCAGAATGACGTTCTTCTAATTCTATTTAATGACTTTAAATTTTTATGCCTACTCTGCGGCAGCGGCTTTATCGGCAGCCTTTTTACGTTTAGCTTCAACAACTTTGTCGACACAATGACCAACTAATTTACCGATACCACCGACAACAACCGCAGCTAAAGCAACACCGGCACCAATCATACCCCATTTAGCCACAGACGGATTTTTAGCAAAGAATTTAGATAAATTACCTAGGGCTTCTACACTCGGAGCCGCTACCTCAGCTAACATACCATTTTTGACACCTTTATATGTCGCATAAGCAATATATGCCAACCCGGCATCACGTCCTAAACGCTTTCCCATTTCCGATTTTTTATAAGGATTACCATTCTTTGTTACACCGTAATTTGGTGTCAAACCATCAATTCGCACTATACAACCTGCCTTTCACACATCTTTCAACTACACATAAGTATAAAAACAAGAAGCGGCAAAAAGTTGCTATTTTGTAACAAAAAATTAATCCAAAACAATTTCTTGTTCGTTTTTATATGTAACATAACCTAAATTAGCTCCGGAAGGTTTGCGCAAATACTTACGCTTAGTATAAATAACACCAATTTTTGATGAATCTTTTACACTCGAATACTTTTTTGCTAATTTTGCACAACGCAAAATCAGTTCATCCGAGGTATTTTGAGATTTGAGTAAAACGTGAGAACCCGCACAGTTATGTACATGGAACCATAAATCATCTTCATCTGCCAGTTTTGAGATTATATAGTCATTTTGTTTGTTATTTTTCCCGATAAAAATTCTTGAGCCGTCTTCGGTTTCGATTTTCATTATATCTAAAGTTTTTTTAGTATTCTTGACAGGAGTCTTTATATCTTCAATCTCTGATGATATTTCAAGCAATTCATCAATATTTTCAGCACAATTAACCGAATATAAAATCTGTTCAAAATAATCTTTTTTTGATTTTGATTCGGCTATTAATCCTGATAGTTTTCCCTTCGCGGTTTTTGCCTTATTATAAAGCTTATAATAGGAATTTGCATTATCTTTCACAGATTTTGTATCATCCAAATTTATTTCAATTTGCCTGTCATTTTCATAATCATAAACAGAAACAACAGGGCTGTAATCATTTAAATTATACAGATTTGACATCAACAAATCACCATAAAGCCTGTACTTATCAAAATCTTCATCAGATAACAATTTGTACTCCATCTGTTTCAGCGATTTTTTTACTTTTTTCAAATTTTGAGAAGTTAATGTCAAATAATGAGTTTTTAGCGTCTTAAATTTATCCTGAGCAATACATTCTGCGTAATAATCATCAATCATATCATTTACGGAAGTTTTTACCTCAAAAACGTCAAGCAGACTTGTCCAAGTTCTTGAACTTCCTTCTGATTTTGGCGGATAAACATATGGAATACCGCCATAAATTTCGCGCTCACGGCTTTTTTCTGCACCCACATTATGAGCACACCCAATAATCACACCAGTATCTGTATTATACAAAATTACATTTGAATGCTTACCCATTAGTTCTATAGCAAGGCAAAGTAAAATTTTTTCACCTAATTCATTATACGTTTCAATATAGAATTCTAAAATCCTATCACCTTCCGGCATCAAGACCTTCGATATTTTAGAATTTTCCAAATATTTTCTTAAAAGCATACAAAACATCGGAGGTTTTTGCGGAATTTCAATCAGCCGTTTTTGATAATTCTCTTTACTCATAAAACAAACATGATAAAAAGACGGATTTATATTTATATATAACTGCCGAGTTTCACTATAATTTCGGAGAGAAAATACAAAATCTCTCCTTGTCGGCTGCTGTATTTTATTTATCCTGGCTTCTGTCAGAAATTCACACTGCTCCTCAGTGAAAGCCTTAAGGGTTAAAATATCAAAACTATTCATAATCTAAAGTTTACTAAAAAGCTATAACATTGTCTATAGGATATTTTTGTGCTAACATACAAAAAGAGAAAGGGCTGACTAATGAAAACAAATGAACCTGAACAAATTATCAAAGTATTAATAACAACGGACAAATACCTTATCAGAGGAGATTTAGAACTGCCGGTACCTTCAGTTGTTGAAAATCCGACAATTGAAAACCTGTTATTCTATACCCTGAACTGCGGAAACATGTTTATATCTTTGCGCAACTGTATAATTATGAGCAAAACAAGCATTGAATATAAACCTGAAGAAATAAAATACTATAATATAAACTTAAACATTGTGCAATCTTGTCAAATCATAGAAGAATAACCGTAAAAAAATTTACATTATATAGTTATTTTTTTTTGTTTTTGATAATATAGATGAGCGAAATATAAACAGAGGGAATATGATATGATTAAAACAAATTATAAAGACCACGAATGCGGCAAACTTAATTTGACAAATGTCGATGAAGTTGTTACCCTGTCAGGCTGGGTATCTACTATCAGAGATTTGGGCGGAATTTTATTTGTTGAATTGCGTGACAGAAGCGGATTTTTTCAAGTTGTAGCTAACCCGCAAATCAATCCGCAAATTCACCAAGCTTTAGAAAAAGTAAAAACAGAATACGTAATCAAAGTAAGCGGTAAAGTTTCAAAAAGACCTGAAGAAACTTACAACGAAAAATATCCGACAGGTCAGGTTGAAATGTATCCTGAATCTATTGAAATTCTTTCTGAATCAAAAGTATTACCGTTCGTTTTAGACGATGATAACGTATCAGAAGATATTAGATTAAAATACAGATATTTGGACTTAAGACGTGAATCAATGCTTTCAAAACTGGTTATGCGTCATAATATTGTTCAAGCTATCAGAAATTACATGAACGGTTTGGATTTCTTGGAAGTGGAAACCCCAATCCTTAACAAAACAACTCCTGAAGGCGCAAGAGATTATCTTGTACCATCACGTGTTCAGGAAGGAAAATTCTTTGCTCTTCCTCAATCGCCGCAAATTTTCAAGCAATTGTTGATGGTTGGCGGAATCGAAAGATATTATCAAATTGCAAAATGTTTTAGAGATGAAGATTTAAGAGCAGACAGACAGCCTGAATTTACTCAGGTCGATATTGAAATGTCATTTGTAGAACAAAAAGATGTAATCAGAGTTGTTGAAGGCTTGATTGTTGATGCGTTTAAGGCTGCAGGAGTAGAAGTAAAACCTCCGTTTGTTCAAATCCCTTGGCAGGAAGCCATGGACAGATTCGGTTCAGACAAACCTGATACAAGATTTGGATTGGAATTATTTGATATCGGTGATATTATTCTGCAATCAGAATTCCAAATCGTTAAAAATACCCTTGAAAGTGGCGGCATCGTTCGTGGTATAAGAATTCCGGGCGGAGCTAAATATTCAAGAAAAGAAATTGATGATATTACAAAATTGGCTGTATCATTCGGTGCAAAAGCTCTTGCAAACATCATTTACAATGAAGACGGAACCGCAAAATCACCGGTATTGAAGTTTGTAACAGAAGAACAAGCAAAAGCTATTCAGGAAAGAGCTCAAGCTCAACCGGGAGATATTATCTTCTTCGTTGCTGATAAGCCAAAACTGGTTTACGACATTATGGGAAGACTAAGATTACATTTCGGAAAATCACTAAACTTGATTGACGAATCAAAACACGCTCTGCTTTGGGTAGTTGACTTCCCTATGTTTGAATGGTCTGAAGAAGAAGGCAGATTCAAAGCAATGCACCACCCGTTCACATCGCCTTGTCTTGAAGATTTAGATAAACTGAAATCAGGAGATTTGGGTAATGTAAAATCAATTGCTTATGATATCGTTTATAACGGTACTGAACTTGGCGGCGGCTCTGTCAGAATCCACAATTCAGACGTTCAATCCGCAATCTTCAATGCTTTGGGCTTGACCGAAGAAGAAGCTCAAGAAAAATTCGGATTTATGGTAAACGCACTACAATACGGAACTCCTCCGCATGCTGGTCTTGCTATCGGTTTGGATAGATTAGTTGCTTTGCTGGCAAGAACTGACTCTATCCGTGATGTAATTGCGTTCCCTAAAAACGCAGGTGCTAAATGTTTGATGAGTGATGCTCCGGGCGTTGCTTCACTGCAACAACTGCGCGAACTTCACATCAAAAGCACAGCAAATCTAGGCAAATAGTTAACATGTTGTTATATAAACGACTCAAGAGTAATTCTTGGGTCTTTTTTTATGGAATAAAGACTCCTAAACCCATTATGTAAAAAATTTTTAACATATTAGCAAAAATTTTTTGGGAGTACTTTTAGAAGACAACAAAGGAGATATGATGTATGATTAAACCCCTCAGCATCGCAGAAGATGCAAGATTATTTACCCAATTGGTCGGAGGTCAAAAAAAAGCCTGCCAAGAAATTCAAAACTTAAAAAATTTAGGATTGGAACAAAAAGATGTCCTGATTAGAACGATTGCTCAAAACACAGATCCTTCAAATCCTGAGCTGACAGAAGCATTTTCAACAATGCTTAAACTATTAACCGAGGGGAAATTTTCAGAAGCTATACAAGGAATCAAAGCATATTTACCGAACGAAGCCGCAATGTCGCAAACATCAAGAGGCAACGCTATTATGGCAAAAGGCTGGAAAAAACCGATTATTTTCCCGGAAAAAGGTGTGTTCAAATGGCTTGGCTGGGCTGATAAACCACAAGAACTTACAACCAGAGGTTTGTGGGAAGCAGCTTACGGAGAAGAACCGGGCGTAATATTTGGAGCAGTAGGAAACTCAAATATAAAACCGGAACAAGTACGCGGTGGCTGCGCCTTAACAAAAAAAGAGCTTTCCGCACAATACGAAAAAGGTATCGTTGACTTCTTTGCTCCAATTTTCAAATATTTTAAAGAACTTGGTGTAAAATCAGACGATATAGGTTTTGCATTTGCTCATAGCGACTGCGGTGTTGACAAAGCAGCAAGAGAAATTGTCGAAACTAACGGATTAAAAGGTATTGCAACAACCCCAACCACTTATACTCAATATCTAAGACCATTAGAAGAACTTTCGCAAAGTGCAGAATTTCCAAACGGCGCAATTGTAGCTGATTTCCCATACCCTACAGTTTTAACAAGAAATGTCGGAGAAATTGAAGATTACGCAGATGTTTACAGCAGACTTGTAGGAAAAGACAATCCTATAGGGATTTTTGGAGGCGGAGAACACGCTTTTGTACATGACACCCGCGAAGCACTTATCGGAAGAAACGGCTCTCAATGGGTTCCGGTTGATATAATGAAAGACAGATTCGGAATAACAATCCCTGCAACCAATGAAAACGGTACAATAACAAATGCGGCAAGAAATATCTTAGAAAAAGTAAACGGTTCTCCATACGAAAAATACAGATATGCATTTGAAAATTATTTACCGTCAAGTGCGCTAAAAGAAGATATCGCGCAATACGATCCGCAAATGGCAATGACCACAATTGCACACGCAAGATTACAAAAAGCAGGAAAAATTCCACAATAAAAATTAAACACTACAATATATATCACAACTATAGCACCGAAATTTTTTCGGTGCTTTCTTTTTATATGAAGAATAGTAAACATATTTATATTATAATAGCAAAAAACATTATATTTCCTATTTAAAAAGAATACGCACATAAAAAAGAAGGATGTAGAATTATGGTAAACAACGTGTCATTTACAGGTCTTAAACAAACAAAAAACGGAAACATTTACCAAAAGAAAAATACAGGTAAAAGAATCGGTACTGCAGTTGGATTAATCGGGGGGTACGCACTTTCTCAACACCCAAGTGTTCAGTTTAAAGCAATTGAAAAAAGTGCGGAATTGGCATTAACAAAACTTCCTTTACACTCAAGTGTACTTCTTGGAGCCGGAGTTTTGGCAATAACATTACTTTGCAGAGGTCTTGGTTCAATTCCTGATTTCTTCATTAACAGACACAGAAAAGCTCAAGCTGATAAAAAAGCTGAAAACATATAAAACATAGCCCGAAATTTTAGATTCTGAATCGCTTTCAGTATGACAAAATTTCGGGACTTTTTTATTTTAAATTCTTTCGTATAAATCTGTGTGCCTCAATCACATCATCATAATCAATCGGCGGCGGACCTTCAACAATCTCCAAAGGAGAATGAACATGAGCTTTTCGGTTGAAGTTAAACACAATTTCACCAAAATCTTTGCCGCATTTTTGGCATGATAAACTACAAAGCAAAATATCGCAATCCCTTTCCAAAATTTTTATAGAATTTATATCAAAATCATTTTTACAACGCGAACAGCAAAGTCCCGAAAACAGAGCTTTTATATCTTTTTGAGTAAAGTTTTTCATATCAATATTTTAGATTAATTTATGTAAAGTTTTCAACTATTTATACTATTTATTGTTATTTTACTTCAAAAAATGGGATTAATATACATGTAACCAAAGGAGGTTATCATGGCAATTAATTTAATCCTATTCGGTTTCATCGTTTACACTGCATTAGTAGTAGTACCAAGCATTTGGGAAGAACTTACCGCAGAGGGTTAATCGGTAAAAATCCCGGTTAGCACAGCAAAATGGATGATTTTTGACAAGTAAGAGAGTTTGAGAAGTTTTTAGTGTAGATATTACGTTTATTGAATAAACGTTAAGTTTGTTGTGCAAAAATTACCTGTTTAAACTATAATAAAAATATGAATTACTTAAAAAACAAGTTTGATATTATTATAGTAGGTGCAGGTCATGCCGGATGTGAAGCGGCTTTAGGCTGCGCAAAACTCGGAACAAAGGTTTTACTTTGCACACTTAACGTTGATAATATT
>JAMPCZ010000008.1:34515-35874 GCA_023665935.1 Muribaculaceae bacterium
CTGCGCAAAACTCGGAACAAAGGTTTTACTTTGCACACTTAACGTTGATAATATTGCACTCCAACCTTGCAACCCTGCTATCGGCGGACCTGCAAAATCCACACTTGTACGTGAGATTGATGCGTTAGGCGGGGTTATGGGCGAAGTTACGGATGCAACATATTTGCAGCTAAAGGTCTTGAATTCTTCAAAAGGCCCGGCGGTCAGAGCTTTACGCGCACAATCCGACAAAGCCGAATATACCCGATATATGCGAAACCTAATCGAGAGTAATGAAAACATTTATTTGAAACAATGCTGTATAACTGAACTAAAAGTCGAAAATGACAGAATAGTCGGTGCAATTGATGAGTTTGGAGTTGAATACAGCGCGAAAGCTGTTGTTCTTACTACAGGCACATCGCTGGAAGGTAAAATTTTTGTCGGGTTGCGCTCATACAGTGCCGGAAGACTTGGAGAAAAAGCCGCAATCGGACTATCCGAGTCCTTACACAAACTGGGAATAGAAACTAAAAAATTAAAAACAGGAACCCCTGCGCGCGTTGATAAACGAACAATTGATTATTCAAAAATGACAATTCAACCGGGAGATGAAGAATTAAGCTTCTTCTCGTTCAAACCAAACCGTCCGATAAGAAAGACTTATCCCTGCTATCTGACACGCACAACAGAAGAAACACACGAAATTATCCGTTCAAACCTGGATAAATCACCAATGTACCAAGGCTTGATTCACGGTGTCGGACCGAGATATTGTCCGTCTATAGAAGATAAAATAGTAAGATTCGCGTCAAACCCTTCGCACCATATCTTTATCGAGCCTGAAGGTTTAGGAACATACGAAACCTATATCCAAGGGTTTTCAACAAGTTTGCCGTACGACGTACAGGAAAAAATGCTGAGAAGCTTACCGGGGCTTGAAAACGCACATATCATAAAGCCGGCTTACGCCGTTGAATACGACTATGTTCCGGCAGTACAAACCACACATTCCCTTATGTCAAAAAAAGTAAAAGGGTTGTTCTTTGGTGGTCAAATCAACGGAACCAGCGGATATGAAGAAGCTGCAGCACAAGGATTGATTGCAGGAATCAATGCTTTTAATTACATTAATGGTTCCGAAATGCTTGAACTTTCAAGAAGCTCATCATATATCGGAACTCTTATTGATGATTTGGTAACTAAAGACATTCAAGACCCGTACAGAATGCTTACTTCCCGTTCCGAATACAGACTGCTGCTAAGACAGGATAACGCGGATGAACGCCTGACTCCAATCGGACACAAAGTCGGGCTAATTGATGATGAACAATACGAAAGATTTAATAAGAAACAACAATTAATACTGGATGAAAAAGA
>JAMPCZ010000090.1 GCA_023665935.1 Muribaculaceae bacterium
GTTCTAGCATGTTTCTCTCCTTTTTCCTCATCATACAATATTAATCAAATATTTGTCAAATATAAAATTTTTATAGTATAATCAAGAAAAAAAGGAGAGCCAAAATGGATCAAGAAACTTATATGAAGATAATGGGCTACGTCCCGACAGTTATTGAAGCTTCATCTCGCGGCGAACGCTCATTTGATATTTTCTCAAGATTACTGAGAGAAAGAATTATTTTCTTAGGCACTGAGATTGATGATGAGGTTGCAAACTCAGTCGTTGCACAGCTTTTACTGCTGGATAGCGAAAACTCCGAAAAAGATATTATGTTATATATCAATTCTCCGGGCGGGGTTATCACTGCAGGTATGGCGATTTATGACACAATGAATCTTATCAAATCCGACGTTTCAACAATCTGTCTTGGTGATGCTGCATCAATGGGAGCTTTCCTGCTTTGTTCAGGAGCTAAGGGTAAGCGACTTGCCCTGCCAAACGCAAGAGTAATGATTCACCAGCCATTAGGCGGTGCCAAAGGTCAAGCAACAGACATTGAATTGGAAGCTAAAGAGATTCTGAGAATGAAAGATATGTTAATCGGGATTATGGCAGAAAATTCAGGTCAGCCTTATGACAAAGTTAAAGAAGATTGCGAACGCGACCACTTCTTAACCGCTCGCGAAGCTATGGAATACGGCTTGATAGACAAAGTAGTAGAACGTACCTCAAAATAGTATTTTAACAAAACTTAACAAATGGCTAAAAACATGCAATTACTTGAGATTGCATGTTTTTATATAGATGTAGGTTAGTTAAAGGTTAGTTATTACTAGAAAGTAGGTAGAAAATGGGACTACTGATGTTCTCAGCGCGCGTCCACGATTTGATGAGGCGCAAATCAGATATTGAGTATCGATTGACGAAATTAACGAGAAAATTAAGTGATTTACAGGATTATGCAACTTTTGTAGGTAACTCCGCACAAGGCAGCATTGATATCGGAGAAATGCTTGTAGTACCCGGCTCAATGATGGGCAGATGTTTAGGATTTGCAGGCGGAATGTACAATCAAGCAATGTTACATGCACAGCAGAATGCTCCGTTCCTTATGCAGCAATATATGGCATCACTCGGAGGAACTGCCGACCCGCAAACCCAGGCAATGATACAACAAATGTGTTTGAATTCAATGTATCAGGCAGGAGCCGATATTGCAACACAAAAAGAAGTTCGCAAGTTGAAACGCGAAGAAGAAAAAATGAAAAACGAAAAAGAACAGCTGGAAACCTTGGCAAAAGAAGTCGAACAAGAACTTCAAGCTGCAAGACAGGCAAGGGATGCAGGAATTAAAGAAATGGCACCTAAATACACCGCCGGTCAATAAAAACCCACAAAACCGTTCTAGTATAACAAACCAACACCAAAACGACTCGGGAAACCGAGTCGTTTTACTTATCTAAAATAACTAAATCTACTGGGATATCAAATTCCTCATGCGGCAGCTCGTTTACAAATAATTCTTTCGGAAGTGCGCAAAGCGTTTGGACATTATCATTCATGCCGGCAAGAAATCGGTCATAGAAACCACCGCCATAACCTAATCGAAATCCTTTTTTATCAACCATCAAAGCCGGAACAATAATTAAATCCAATATTTTAGATTCCACAGGATTAGAGCAGGGTTCCAATATATTAAACCCTGATTTTTCAAACTTTACACCATTTTTGTATGGACACACCTGCAAATCTTGATTATCAACCCGCGGGAAATAGAAATTTTTATCATCTTCAAGCAAGGACAGCAAATCGACTTCAAACCTTGTCGGGTAATAAATCATAACATTTTTTGAACGACGATATACCTCATTGGCTCGGACTCTCTCAACAAGAACCTGCGAAACAGATTGAATATCCAAAGATTTTCTAACATTTTTCGCAGCGATACGCAGCTCTGATTTCTTATCCATGGCAAAAACTCTTAATAACCGTACTGTTCGTGAGCATTCAAATATTCACGAACCGTATTCAATGAAGATTGAACAATACGAGTTACACGGGATGGCGACAACCCGATTTGAGTTGCAATGTCTTTAACCTGCATATTTCTGTAGAACCTGTATTCGACAACAGTTCTTTCTTTTGGCGGAAGCTTTGAAATCGCAGCTCTTATCATCTTACCCATTTCAGTAAGTTCAGCATTCTCATCAGGCATTGCGTGAGGATCTTTTACAAAATCAAACGGTGAATCATTATCACTTGCCGCCGCGGCAAGCCCGTCAATTGACAAGATAGTTTCGTAAATGGCTTCACGGACTTTTGCCTGCTTCATATCCATTCCGTCAACTACTTCATCCTCGTCGTACTCGTCTTCTTTTTTATGTTTCAGAGAATACCATTTATACCTTATTCTCAACTCGTTTCTTATCGCCCAACGAACCGCAGTCGCGATATACGCAGAATTATACTTTGCAAGCTGTTCAGGAGTTTTATTCTTAATCATAACCTGAATCGCGATAATACCAATCGAAAGCAGCTCCTCGTACTCGACCATATGTGACGGAATCCGTCTATGCTCAACTCTTGCAACCTTTTGCACTATGTCTATATAATGCTGTAAATTTTTCTTATCTTCTTCTCGTGTCATAATTTTACAAATCTATAATACTACAACTTATTAATTTAGCGGTCGTTTATTTGATGTATTTTTCATTTTATAAACAAACATTAATATTTCAGCGACAGCTTTATAAAGTTCGGGCGGAATCGGTTGATTAATATCAACCATTCGGAACAACGCCCGGGCAACAGGCGGATTTTCGATAACCGGAACATTATTTTCCTTCGCAATATTGATAATTTTCTTTGCCATAAGCTCGGTACCTTTAGCAATCAACATCGGTGAATCCATTTCTTCGGCAACATATTTTAGCGCGCAGGCAAAATGCGTAGGGTTGGTCACAACAAAGTCTGCTGTCGGAACCGCGTCCATCGCACCTTGCTGAAGCATCTGCATACGGCGTTGGCGAAGCTGGGCTTTAACCTGCGGGTCACCTTCCGAGTTTTTATATTCATCTTTAATTTCCTTAAATGACATCTTTTGATCTTTTAAAAACTTCCACTTAGTAACCCCGTAATCCGCAGCAGCAATAACCAAAAAGGCAATACACGCCTTGAAAATAAATTCAGTAATAAGTTTTCCAAACTCAATCATAACCGCGAAATTATTATCAATAGAGGCAAGCATCAAGATACTTTCAATGTGCTCTTTATAAACCATCCAGCCGATATAGCCCAAGATAACTACCTTTACAATGTTTTTAAACAACTCAAAAAGCGTTTTTATAGACATAATATTTTTGAAATACTTGGTCGGATTAAGTTTATCCAGCTTCGGCATCAAAGGAGCAGTTGCGACAAGCGGCCCGACTTGTATAAAATCTGCCAGTACAGCAACAAACCATGCCACGGCTAAAACCGGGCCGATAATCAAAACCGCACCCTTAACGGCAATCATCAAAATATACATATACCCGATTTTTTCGACATGGGCATTCGGAATCTGCTCATACAGAAGCATAAACACCTGAACAATTTGGGACCAAATAAAAGGAGCAAGCCCAAAAACTGTAGAAAACAAAACAAGCAGCGAAATAGCGGTTGAAAAATCCTTCGACTTAACAACCTGACCTTCTTTCCGAGCCCGCTCAAGTTTCTGAGGGGTCGCGTCAAACTGCTTATCTTCATCACCCATAATAGATAGTTCCTTCCGCCAACATTATACCATGGAGGGGAGAATATTACCATGTTCAAGCTTCATTTTACAATTTAATAATGTTTTAAAAAGAAAAATCAAATAAATCTTTTAACTCAATATCAAGAGCATTAGCCAAAACTCTCATAGTTTTTATTGTAACATTGGCTTCGCCGCGCTCTATCTGTCCTATATAGTTAAAATTCATATCAACTATTTCCGCCAATTTTATCTGCGACATTTTTTTAGATTTTCTGATATAAGCTAACTTAGCCCCAAAGCGTTTTTCAATGTCAAAATTTTTCTCCATATAGCTATTATAAATTTTGTGACAGTAAATTTCTAACGTGTTATGGATAGTATTTAACAGCTAATAACTATTAAAATTTGTAACAATAGCTTTCAAATTTGTCAATTCAAAATAGATACATTGTTTTAATAGATATATAACAGTTGATAACTATTATTCAAAGAGTATTAATAAACAAAATCGAGGTGTTATGATGATTGATTACAACATGAATGGTGTGCCGGGCAATATGCCACAACAATTTAACCCAAACGAATATTTACGTTCAATGGGAATTCCGCAAGATATTGTCGCACAAGGGGATGACGCAATTAGAAAATACGCAGAAGATAACGGGATAAACTTAGTTCCAAAAGGACAAATCCCACAACAAAAAACAAAAGAACCGGTACCAATGGTTGAACCCGGGAAAACAACTGCTCCTGCACCCGGCGAAATAACTTACTCAAAAGAACCAATAAGAGAAAAAACTTCAACATTCAAAATTCAAGAATATCACGCCAAACGAATGCAAGAAATTGAAGCAGACCTAAGACAACAAGGACTTAGCGACAAAGAAATAAAAAAAGCTATGAAAAAAGCCGCCAAAGATGTTGATGCGGAAGTTAAACTAAAATTCGAAACAATGAGCAGAAAAGATGCTAAAGCATGGCTTGAAGCAAAAAAAGATGAAATAAAAGAACAAAATCCTAATATGTCTAAAAAAGAGATTGACAATAAGGCAAAAACACTCTACCAAACAACTTTCGGAGAAAATCCGCCGCACGGATTAATTCATCAATTCTTCGCAAATGTATTCCCGGGTATAAACGTTATTATGTCCAAAATTGATGAATCTAAAGATAATAATGCGAGAGATAACTATATAAGAGCACATCTTAACCCGCAGCAACTTCAACTCGTCGGTTTAGGAATTCCATTGCAAATGGTAGTCTCAGGTAATGATGATGAAATTATGAAATACGCACAAAAACATAATATTGAATTACCACCAAAAGCATAGAAATAAATATAAAAAGGGCGGAGCCTTTGGCTCCGCCCTTTTTTATCAAATGTCTATCATATTATTACGAAACTATCTTAACACCCGAACTTGTGCCAAGACGGACAGCTCCGGCATTAATCATTGCAATTGCAGCTTCTTTATCTCTGATTCCGCCTGACGCCTTCACTTGCAGCCCCACATCATTTACAGTATTGAACATAAGTTCAACATCCTCAGCTTTTGCCCCAACTCCGCCTTTTACAAACCCGGTAGAGGTCTTAACAAAATCGGCTCCGCCTTTTACGGCACACTCACAAGCGTATTTAATATCCTCTTGAGTAAGTAAATCTGTTTCAATAATCACCTTCAAATTATGCCCCTGACAAGCCGCTTTTATACCTTGTATCTCATCAATAATAAAATCAGTATCGCGTTCTTTTAGCTTAGTAACATTGATTACCATGTCAATCTCATCAGCACCGTCACGAACAGCATTAATTGTTTCAAAAATCTTTGTTTCCGTAGTATTTGCACCCAAAGGAAACCCAATCACCGTAACTATTTTAACATCCGTTTCTTTCAAATATTCTTTAGCAAATTTTACATAACACGGGTTTATGCACACCCCTAAAAACCCATATTCCTTAGCTTCCTCAAAAAGCTTAATAAAATCAGCCTTTACAGCATCCTGTTTCAATAGCGTATGTTCAACATATTTGTTAAGATTTTCCATGATTACTCTCCTTCTTCCTGTTTTAATTATAGTATTTTTTTGAAGTTGATGCAATTATAAAAAGGGACAAGTTTGCTTTTTGTCATTCTGAATCGTCTTGAATTTAAAGCGGCGCAAGCCATCGGCTTGCGCCGCTTCAAAAATATTAACAAAACATTAAAATAGGACTAGCAAAAAAGTTTTTTCTCATGTATTATAAGTAAATATCGAAAGTTTACATGGTACAAATATGGAATTAATAATAGGAAAAGAATTAAACCCGAACGATAAAATCTATAAACCGGATTTTAATTCAAAAGCGGGCAGAGAACTGTTAGCATTCTATCTTCAAACAAAATTCAGACAGATATTTTTGTATGATAAAAAACAGCCTACACCCCTAATCAACAGCATTAACCCTGACTTTATCGGCAGATTTTCAAAACGACTGATAAATAAACCGTCAAAACGACTTTTAATAGGTGTCACAGGAGAATCCGCATCAGGCAAATCCACAATCTGCCACGAAATAAAAAACGTAATAGAACAACTTTCTATGCCGGTAACCGTATTAAGTACCGATAACTATTTCAACGATATTTCTGCATTAATCAATAAGTACGGAACCTTTGACAACCTTAGAGATAACGGATATGACGTTGATGCTCCGACAAGTTTCCAATTAGACATTTTGCATTCTGATTTGGAAGACTTATCTGACGGGCTTGATATCAAAGCTCCAATGTACCTTCCGAACGGAACAGGTGTTTCTATGCCAAAAGCAATTGATGTTCCATCCCAAAAAATTATTGTTGTAGAAGGTATCGCAACGATGTATGAAGGGGTAAAAGACGTATTTGATATCAAAATCTATGTCGAAACCGAAAACGAATTAAGAAAAGGCAGATTCATGAACCGCGCAGTGGAAGAAAGAAACCAAAGTGTAGAAAATGCCGAAAAACATTGGAATTACATCGCTCAAGCCGGCGAAAAGTATGTTAAACCGTTCAGAAAAGAAGCCGACCTGGTTATCAATGGAAACTCTGATTTAAAATACTTTGCCCATATGCTTGAGTACATCCACGAAATCACAAACAACTTTGAAAGTTAAATTTAAAATTTTACCGGATAATCCGTAGGAATTTTCCATCCGTTACGCCGAATCAGCGCAGTACAAAAAACCGCTCGACTCCAATTACCACCAGCATAGTTTATACGTGCAGAAGTAGAACCGCAATATTCCTTCAACTGCTTATCAGTAATAGATTTATCCATATACTCAACCGTTGTAACATAATAGCCGTTATCACCATTAACTATATAAAAAACGAAGACATCTCGACCGTCTATGCGTTTTTTCTTCATCGGATTAGTAATTACTCTTAAAGCCATTCGATTAATTCCATCAGAGTTACTACCTGCGGCAAAACCAATTGCCGCACCGTTCAATAAATAATAGCAGGAATTATTTTTATCGGTATACGCCTTAGAACCTGTAACGGAAGAATACGCAACAATTAACTCTTCACATTCTTTATCGGAGTATTCAAAATTTAATTTTAAATATGGTCTGAGAAATTGATTAAAAATCCTTTTTGACTTTGCTTTTTTCCATCCAACACCCTCAAAATCGGGGCTGTAACCCACACCGTTTTCCTCCTCGTATAACCTGACAGCATTTGATATAATTGAATAAGTACTTTTTAAACGATTTTCGACAACAGTTTTTTGATGATTAGCCATCAAATTCGGAATCGTCATCGCCGCAACAACGCCGATTATGCCGAGGGTGATTAAAACTTCCGCCAGGGTAAATGCATGTCGAACCCTCACCCTGCCCTCTCCCTCGGAGAGGGGACGTATCGTCATTGCGA
>JAMPCZ010000091.1 GCA_023665935.1 Muribaculaceae bacterium
TTTGGGGCGATACCAGCCCCAAATAAAAAACTTTATTACCAATAATAAATATTATGTAAAATTTTATTATGTTTTGTTGGGCATTTAATCTTCATTTTCTTCATCTTCATAGTATAATCAATCTATGGATAAAAAATTATTTGTAATTTCAGGATGTTCGGGTGTTGGTAAAGGCACTGTATTGAAACAATTTATGGCAAGGAATTCGGATGATTTTATGTTGTCTGTTTCTTGTACAACAAGGGCTCCGCGTACGGGTGAAGTTGACGGAGTGAACTACTTTTTCTTGACAAGGGAAGAGTTTGAGAATGCGGTTGCTGCGGATAAATTTTTGGAGCACGCAGAGTTTGCAGGTAACCTTTACGGAACCAAGAAAAAATTTATTAAACAAAAGTTTGATGAAGGGTTAAATATTATTCTTGAGATAGAAACTCAAGGTGCGTTGCAGGTTAAACAAAAAATGCCTGAGGCTGTTTTAATCTTTATAGCACCTCCGGGGGCGGGTGTTGAGGAGCTGGAAAAACGTTTGCGCGGGCGAAATACGGAGGATGAAGAAACTATACAGCGCAGACTTGCTGAGGCTAAAGTTGAGTTGGAGCGAGCAAAGCAGTATGATTACATTGTAATTAACGACGATTTAGAACGCGCGATTAGTGAAGTGGAAGAAATTACTCAAAAGGAGCTTGGGTAAAGTTTTCTACCCTCTCCGGGGGAGAGGGTTAGGGTGAGGGTTTGATTAGTGCTAAAAACTAAAAACATTTTAATAGGTATAACAGGCGGGATTGCAGCGTATAAAATATGTGAACTCATCCGTCGGTTTAAAAAATCGGGTGCAAATGTCGATGTCGTGTGTACTCCGAATGCGTTGAATTTTGTGACTAAATTAACTTTGCAGAACTTGAGCCAAAACGAGGTTTATGTTGAAGAATTTAATGTGAAAGACTGGAAACCTGAGCATATTTCGCTTGCGGACAAGGCGGATATTATGTTGATTGCTCCCGGGACTGCAAATACGGTTTCCAAAATTGCAAACGGTTATGCAGACAATCTTTTAACCTCTATTGCTTGTGCTTTTTCTAAAAAAATGATTATTGCTCCTGCTATGAATTGCAATATGTGGAAAAATTCTGCTGTTCAAGAAAATT
This sequence comes from Muribaculaceae bacterium, assembly GCA_023665935.1. GTDB lineage: Bacteria > Cyanobacteriota > Vampirovibrionia > Gastranaerophilales > Gastranaerophilaceae > Zag111. Next base: position 1,146 of record JAMPCZ010000091.1, read on the forward strand.
TGTTAAAATTAAAATCCCGCGGAGTCGAGATTCTTGAACCTGAAAGCGGATTCTTAGCCTGCGGATATATGGGCAAAGGCAGGCTTTGTTCTTTGGATAAGATTTTTAATGTGGTGAATGAAGCGTTAAATTCTTTTGAAAAATTAAAAGGGAAAAAGGTTGTAATAACATCAGGCGGTACGATTGAGGATATTGACCCTGTCCGCTACATTTCCAATTATTCTTCCGGGAAGATGGGGTTTGCTCTTGCAAATTGTGCAAACTCAATGGGGGCGGATGTTGTGCTTATTACAACAAAGGATTTTGTATCCCCTTATAAGATTGTAAAAGTGAAATCGGCACTTGAAATGCAAAACGCTCTTGATTGTGAGTTTGAAGGTGCAGATATTGTAATTATGTCAGCGGCGGTTGCGGATTACAGAGTGAAAGAAGTTTCAGCACAGAAGATGAAAAAAGGTGATGAGGATTCTATTACTTTGGAGCTGGTTAAGAACCCTGATATTTTACGCGGATTATGTGAACGCCGTGACAGTATTCTCCAAGAGGATAGTAATGCGACAACGCCTATTATCGTTGGTTTTTGCGCCGAATCAGAAAATTTACTGGAAAATGCAAAATCAAAAATTGCTAAAAAAGGATGTGATTATTTAGTCGCGAACGATATTTCACGTAAAGATATCGGGTTTGGGGCAGATGATAATGAAGTAACTATTTTAGATAAAAACGGCGGTATGAAAAAACTTCAAAAGGCTTCAAAAACCGCTATTGCTCGAGAAATTTTAGAGTTTTGTTCAAAATGAAATTCCCTCGCCCCTTGTGGGAGAGGGTTAGGGAGAGGGGTATGAATAAATATGAAATTATAAATCGAATAGAACAATTTTCACCGAAGGAAACTGCGGAAGCGTGGGATTGCGTCGGTTTTATGGTTGAAACCGATAAATCCGAAGTGTCAAAAATCATGCTTTGTCTAACTGTGACGAAGGATATTGTTTCTCAGGCATTAAGGCAAAATTGCGATATGATAATTTCTCACCATCCGTTATTTTGTGTGAATTGTCACTCAGGTGCGGTTTCAGAATCATACGCTCCTTTGATTGATATTTACAGTGCCCATACAAATCTTGATAGGGCAAATGGTGGGACAACCGATACTCTTATAAAAACTTTGGGCTATGAAGTATCTGAAACACAAGATTTTTTACGTTTTGTTAATTTTGAAAACGCAATTTCTGTCGAAGATTTTTCTAAAAAGATTTCGACCTGTTTTCCTAATGCTCGTTTTGTTAATAATAGAAATATGAAGTCATTTAAACGTGCGGCGTTCTGTGCCGGCAGCGGCTCAGAATTTATATCTGATGCGAAGCAGTGTGGCGCGGATGTTTTGGTAACAGGCGATTTGAAATTTCACACTGCGCTGGATTCAGAGATTGCACTTTATGATATCGGACATTTTGAGTCAGAAATTTTGGTTTTGCCAAAACTCGCTCAAGTTATTGGTGATGGGGTAGAAATAGTTTTTGCAGATGAAAAAAGTCCGTTTCAACAGGTTATTTAAATTCTTTCACAAGTTTTTTGAAATAATCAGTTTCGGATTTTGCTTTATGAGCGCAAGTTATTCCATTTAGTATATTCGGTTTTTGTTGATTGCAATATTCGTCAGGGTTATTGTATCTGGTTTCTCTGTCCCCCATTGGGCGCAGCTCTTCGTTAATAAATTCAAATGTGAATAAGTCATATCCCCAGCGGTTTGGCGGATTGTTGAACCCGTTTATATCAACAGAAACGCATATTGGGTTTACGACTGTATAATTTTCAAATAGAATAAGGGTTCCGTCTTGTAGTGCTATTTGACCGTCATCAAACCAAGTATATGGAGCAGTGTTTTTACCATCAAAAGATTTGTATTGATTTACAGTATCGCTGTAATTGTAACACGGTAAGACCTTTTTTGCATTTAATCTGCTGCAGTCAAGAGGTGTTCTGAGATATTTCATAAAAGTTTTATAGAATGTAGCTGATGGGTAGGTTTTTGGGTCAAGTGATACATCGTCAGCTTCCATTTGTTTGAATACTTGCTGGACTATAGAATACGATTTCAGAAATTGTGAGCGTAAACGGTGCGCTTTGTGTGCTGATATCAGCCCCGGAAGTGTAATTGCCGCAACTACGCCGATTATTCCCAGTGTAATTAGTACTTCTGCTAATGTAAATCCAAGTTTTATCTGCTTCATATTTTTCTCCAATTCTCTTGAAATCGAAATTATTATACGACATTTAAAGTCCTAAGTCAATATACATACAATGTATTACGACTTGAAAATCCATTATTAAAATGTCGTAAATCTTTATAATCAAATAAAGCGGGAGGGTCTTTTATGTCATTGAAGAAACTATTTGGCGGACAAGTTAAGCTTATTAGGAATTATAGAGGTAAGACTCAGGAAGAGTTGGCTGAGCTTGTCGATATAGATATAAGGCAGTTGGCAAGAATAGAGTCAGGCTCAAGTTTCGCTACAGCCGAAACGATAGAACGAATTTGTCGGGCATTAAATGTCACATATAAAGAGATGTTCAGTTTTTCTCAAAAAGATGAAATTATGACATGTGAAGACATCTCGGGATTTCTCAAAAATTATTCAAAGTTAACGAAGTTGGCGGAAAAGGTTGCTCAAAGTGATTCAAAAACGGAGTATTTACTTCTTGCGGCAGAAGCATTAGAAAAGAAAAGTTCGTTAGAGAAGCTAAAATCTATAATATTTGGAATGATGTTAAAATAAATATTGACAATAAATATTTACGAAGTAGAATAATAGATGTAGCCAACATATTGGGGCGTCGCCAAGTGGTAAGGCAGCTGGTTTTGGTCCAGCCATCCCGGAGGTTCGAATCCTTCCGCCCCAGATTAATAGAACGATAAGACCCTTTGATGAACAAGTCAAAGGGTTTTCTTATGTCATAACTTAGAACATGTAGGTTGGGCATACTTGCCCAACAATACTTTGAGTAACTAAAGAGCAATTGGACAATTTTTAAACAGTGCCAAACTTACTTTTATTCATCAAGATAATGAGTTTTTTCAATTTTATTTTTCAATTTTTGTGCTTCAGGTCCAAGTTCTTTATTTGTATTTGGAACACCCATATATTTTACAGGTAAACACACTGTTGAAGAATCGCGTGTTAACACCTTATCTTCTATTACGGCCCGTACATTTTTATATTTCCCGGCTTTCAGTATATGCATCTCCTTATCAATCCTCTTAACATGTTTTGTCCCGGGAAGTAACAAGATTCTTCCATATCTAGGTTCTAAAACATAAAGCGTGTCAACAGGAACACTATCGTTTTCAAACATTCTATCGGCTTTTTGAATTGCTCTCTGATTTAAATCTTCAACCAACCTATTTGAGCCTCTTTTTATAGCCCATTCTGGATATCCAATTGTATCTCTTGCAAAAACTTCATAAGTAGAATCAATCCCGGCTCTACTCATATTTCTTGCTTTATCCAATACTTTTTTACACTCTTTTCCTATCATTTCTGTAGGCATTTCAACAAATGGTTTTGGTTTTGAACAAGATGTACCGGTAGTTAATGCCGTTGAAAGAACTATTGCTTTACAAATATTTCTGATTTTCATAAATTTTCCCCATTTATATATACACAATCAATATTTACAGTTAACTAAAAACTGTAAAAAAAATTTTTGCTAAACCTATATAGTTTTTTATTATTTCTTAATAATTATAAAAATCTCTAGCAAAAAATATTTTTAGCAGGTTTTTTCCTACTGTATACAAAATAGAAAGGATTATTTATGATTAATGGTATAAGACCTTCTTTTACAGGATTTATTGATGTAAGAGGACATTTAATAAACACAGATCACATAGCCCATGCAGAGGATTGTTATGCTTTGGGTGAACCTTATGTAGATTTAACGTTGGCAGATGGATCAAAGGTGAAAATTAGAAATATTGGTTCGTATAGATTTTCTCAACTTATGACAAAAGCTCTCCAAAATCCTGATAAAATTATCACAGAATTGGATTTGGAAGCATAGTGTATATAAAATTGGGGACTGATATACAACTTTACACAAAATAAGTCAATTATGTCATGCTGAACTAGTTTCAGCATCTTATATATCAAAGACCCTGAAACTAGTTCAGGGTGACAGTTAGAGATACGTTTAGTGTAAAGTTGTGTATAATTCCCTAAAATTTTTATTGTAATTATTTTACTTTTGTTATTCCGGGCTGTGCCAAGGAATCTGTCAATGTTGATTTATCCCGTAGGGTTTTTCCATCAAATTGGATAGCCCCTGAATCAGCTGGCTGCTTCGCATCTGCGCATACAAGCTCAGTCGACTCGGTTCCTCGTCGCTTCGTTTTGTAAAGTTCAGGGTGACAGACAGTAGGTTGGGCTTACTTGCCCAACCTAAACGCTTACGCACTTGTAGATTCATATTTCTGCCTGAAAATTAAATTAGAAAATTTATTTCGAAAATTTAGGTGGAAGCTTATGGTGTTTCAAGACATATGCTGTCGGGAACGCTCCGTTATCCTTATCAGGGTATATATTATCGGGGTTGCAGGCTTTGGAAATAATACATATCCCGTCATTAGCCGGCGGGTCGTAGTGACCATATCCTGCTTCTAAATCTTTTCCTCGGTTACCCCCGACTACGAAGTAGAAGATATCTTGTCCTATACGGTTTGGCGCATTTTTACCGTTAACATCTACTGTCATGCTGAATTCGCCATCGTCAACGTCCAAACAAAAATTTGTTCCGTTTAGTAACTGGTAACACATATCATCATTGGTGTTTTTGGCGACAGTTGCAAAAATCGCATCCGGTATCCTTTCGCCAAAATAATTCACGTTATAATCAGGCAGCCAGGCTGCTGTTTTGCAGGGTTTTGAACCGGCTCTTGTGCATTTATTTGCGATTTTCATATGTTTTGCAATATCATCAAAACTATTATTGTCGGCGTTTGTCACATTAGCAAAAGCATCATCCGTTTCACTCTTATACAATAAAATTGCTTGATTTAAATCGGAATTAAATTTGCGCAATGCACTTACAATAGCTTTTTCGCGAAATTTTGTAATAAGGTTTGGTATTGTTAATGCTGCAACCACTCCGATTATGCATAGAGTGATTAGAACTTCTGCTAATGTGAACCCTAAAAACTTTTTCATATATTCCCTCAACAATACTACCTTTAATATAGAAATTATATCTTATATTTCCAATTTGTCAATTATTATATTACCTATTATTTCGTTTATAAAATAATTAATTATAACTATTATTTGACAAAGGTGGTTTATGAATTTAAAAGAAACTTTTGCAGCAAATTTAAAGCAGTTAAGGAAACAACGCGGAATGACGCAAGAAACTCTTGCAGAGCTGGCGGATGTTGCTCCGAGGCATATTTCTTTTATTGAAACTGCGAGGAGTTTTCCGTCTTCTGAGTTACTTGAAAAATTTTGTAAAATTCTTATGGTTAGTTATAAAGACATGTTTTGTGATAATGAGAAGCTTTCCAGACAGGAGCTTTTGGAACGAGTAATCAACATAAGTGAAAATTTAGATATAGAAAAATTGAATTATATTTATAGAATAATTAAAGAGTTATAGTAATAACTCTATGAAATAAAAATTGTTTACTTGTATGAGTGATTGAAGTAAAATGACAATTATGAATAATATGAAAATTCGTTTGGCAAAAGAAACTGATATTCCGGCAATAAGCAGATTGCTTTTTCAGGTTCATAAGGTGCATAGCGATGCGCGTCCTGATTTATTTAAAGCCGGAGCAAAAAAATATACCGACGATGAAATCCTTGAGATAATTTCTAATCCTAAAACTTCGATTTTTGTCGCGGAAGTGGCAGGTGATGTTGTCGGTTACGCTTTTTGCATTCATAAGCAGTTTATTAATGACAATAATATGACAGATGTTAAAACTCTGTACATAGATGATTTGTGCGTAGATGAGAAGGTTCGGGGTCAGCATATAGGGAAAATGTTATATGATTATGTTATCGAGTACGCGCGGGAATGCGGCTTCTATAATGTTACACTAAATGTTTGGGCGGATAATATTACGGCTGTCAGATTTTACGAAAAAATCGGGTTGAAAATTCAAAAGATAGGTATGGAGAAAATACTTTAAACGCCACATTTTTAAATTCTAATTAATTTAATAGAAAAGTTGCTATAAGTTAAGGGCTTGAGCGGCTTATATGGAGCTGATATATGAAGGATATTTATAGGGGGGTTGATTTTTTATTTTTATGGAGCATAATATTAGTATCAGGAGTGAAATCTTGATACGCGAATAAATATCGCGGGTTGGAGCAGTCTGGTAGCTCGTCGGGCTCATAAGACTCATTTTAGATTTACTTCCT
>JAMPCZ010000092.1 GCA_023665935.1 Muribaculaceae bacterium
CTCCAAGGGAGAGGGCAGGGTGAGGGTTCGACATGCCTTTACATTGGCGGAAGTCTTAATCACCCTGGGCATAATCGGCGTTGTTGCGGCGATGACGATTCCCGGGCTGATTACTGCATATCAATCTAAAGCTCATGAAGTTGCGTTGAGAAAAACATATTCTAAGGTTCAGAGTGCGCTTAGTCTAATTGTCGAAGATTACGGATATGCAGGGTGTTATGTGCATTATGTAGCACCTGCGTATGTTGCAGAAAAGAGCGATTGTGATAATGTTAAACAAAGTCTTGTTTCTATGTTGAAACTTCAAAAGTTTGATACTGAAGTTAATAAAAAATATGCAGAAGCCGGTTATGTGAAATCCAAAGGTGGTAGTGCAACAAATTGGGGATGTACTTATGATGCTTTTGTTACATCTGCGAGCACTCAGGCTTATGTTTCCTTAGACGGAACTTTGTATTTCCTATGGAGGGACGGAAATCGTGATATGCCTTGGATAATAGTAGACGTAAATAACGAGAAAGGTCCAAATAAGTGGGGATACGACGTCTTTTGGATGACATTGTCAAATAAAAATGAAAAACTTTTACTAACCGATGAATATTGTTCATTGATAGAAAAAGGCGGCAAATTCCCACGGACGATTATAAAGAGCCAAAAGGATAACTCTTCTGAATTTAAGCCAAATTGGTAGATTTTATGGCTTCAATCATTCCGGCAGGGTCGGCAATATTCTTTCCTGCAATATCAAATGCTGTACCGTGTCCAGGAGAGGTTCTTATTATATCCAATCCGATTGTCATATTAACTGTTTTGTCGCCAGCTACAGTTTTTATGGGGATTAAGCCCTGGTCGTGGTAGTTTGCGATGTAGCAGTCATACTCATCTTGAGTGTTTTCGTAATAGCACTTAGCCGCTTTTACAAACAGTGTATCTGCCGGCAGAGGTGCAGTGATATTGATTCCTTGTCCCTGTAATTCAGTGACTGCGGGGGTAAGAATTTCAATTTCTTCATTCCCGAGAATCCCGTCTTCTCCGGCGTGCGGATTGAATGCGCAGAGTGCAAATTTTGGATTTTCTACCCAAAATTGAGATTGGAAAGTTTTTACAAGATTTTTAACTTTCTCAACAACAATATCTTTTGTTAAATTGACATCTTTTAGAGCACAGTGGCGGGTCAAAAGCAGTACTTTAAACCCTTTTGCAACAAACAACATCTCTGCAAGCTGATTGTCGCGGGCTAGATAGTGCTGTAAAATTTCCGTTTGTCCGTTAAATTTATGTCCCGCAAGGTGCAATGCATTTTTTGCCACAGGTGCCGTAACTATTGCCTGAGGTTGGATTTCACAGACTTTTTTTAAGCATTGAAACGAAAATTCTCCGGCTTCTTTTGTTACTTTTCCTGGGATGATTTCTGCGTCATACGGAATCTCGATAATTTCATAGTCCTTATCAAGTTTCCCATAGAAATCCAGGATTTTTTTATTGGAAATTAAAACTATCTTATCTGTCGGCAAGTCAAGAAATCTCAGTGCTTTGATTGTAATTTCCGCACCTATTCCGTTCGGGTCACCCGTCGTTATTGCAATTTTATTCATTGAATATTCCCTTTCTTCATACTGAGGGATTTATCCCGAAGAATTTAGTTGTTTTATCATTAATTAAATGACACACTAATCTTCGTGCTTTTCAAAATATTTTAGTATTTCAATAAGCGTACTTACTCCGCCGAGGTTCCCTGATTTTGTAACAATCCATTGGTCTGAGTTTGCATTTTTACTTAGTGCAATTGCAGGAAGTACCTCATCAATAATCTGTAATTGATTTGCGTTCAGGCTGTTGCAGCATTTGTAGGAGGTTTCGCCTCCAAGTGTTACCAAAATCGCTTTCTTTTGTTCTAATACCCGTCTTGATAATTCGGCAAGAAAATCTGTGATAGCGTTTGAAAGTCCGGCTTTTGTTAAGTCTGCATTCATTGTATCATCCGAAAATCCGTCGAAATTTATTAATAATTTCGATGTATGGACAAGTACTATATTATCATTTTTTAAATTTGATACAATTCTGTTGACCAAATCGTCATTGACCCCGTTTAAAACGGTGTTTGTATCAAGTTCAATGACAAGACTGTTTTCTTCGTATTCTTCACTTTGCTCAAACTTATCAATTTGGGTTGCGGTAATTTGTGTCGCACTTCCCGATACGATAAATTTCGGCAGTTTCGGTAATTTTATCGGTAAAACAGAACTGTCATCCTGTTTTGGGAACCATTGGTTACTAAGGATTCTGCCTGCTGCTGCGGTGCCGACAGGTAAGATTTTGTAGTTTGATTTACCCATTGCAAGAACGATTTGTTCTATATCAGTTGTTGAAACGGAATCTGCAACAATAATCTTTGCGCCTTTTTCAATAAGCTTGTTAATCTTTTTCAGGATTGGTCCGGCTCCGTTCATAACGGTTTTTAATTTTATGCTGTCAACCAAATCTTCAAGGTTTTCGCCAAGCTGCTGCTTTAATAATGTCGGCAGGTGTGATTCAGAGATTGGCGAGTGAGGGTCGCGAGCCATTTCTGTTCTTTCAATCGGAACACCCTTTAGCAGGTGATATCCGCCGACCGTAATTCTTCCTTCTTGAGGAAATGCAGGCATAACAATTGCAGCATCCCATTTTAGAACCTCAAGCATAGACATTATCTCAACCGCGATATTTCCTCTGACAGTTGAATCAATTTTTTTATAAAAGAAATCAGGGTTGATTTTTTCAACAAAAAATTCAGTTGCATTTTTTACTTTTTCAAATGCATCTTGCTGCGAAATATTCCTGGATTCCGTTGAGATAGCCCAAGCTTGCTCCATTGCGGAAGATTTTGGTTCTGTATCCGTATTTAATAAAATATTTGTGTCCGCATTATTCAGTTTAAACTGTAATGCTGTATCGTTTGCACCTGTTAAATCATCGGCAACAATACCAACCGTATTTGAATTAATTATCATAAAGCTTCTTCTGCATCCCTTTTGGAGCCTAAAAGTTTAATTGTATTAGCTCTTATCAAGAAAGATTCTCTTTCTGTTCCGGTTGTTTTATCAACCCAGCGGTTGTTTGCAATAGAACCGTCAACAGCGACTAATCTGCCTTTCTTAACGTATTCTGCGGCAAATTCAGCCTGTCTGTCCCAAATTTCTACGTTGAACCAATCAGTAACTTCGGCTTTGGTTTTTGAATCCCATCTGTTTACTGCTACTGAAAAGTTAGCTTTCATTTTGCCTGAATCAAAGGCTTTGAATCCTTCTGAAGCATCTCTGCCTACACGACCCACTATTGTTGCTGTATTCATAACTTTTACCTCTTTTCGATTTTCTTATTATATTTGATAAATTTTTAAAGTCCAATATTAGTACATTTTCATTAATTTACGAACTTCTTTAAGAACTTGTTGAGCACGGGCTCTGGCTTTTGCTGAGCCTTCTTCTATTATTTTTTCAACTTCTTCCGGGTGTTCTTCGTAATATTTGCGGCGTTCACGAATTTCAGCCAAACGGGAATTGATTTTTGCACCAAGTTCGCGTTTGCATTGAGCGCAGCCGCGCAATCCTTTTTCACATTCGCACCTGACGTTTTGAATTTCGTCTTCATCTCCAAAGATTTGCCAATATTTGAATGCGACTTCGCAGTCATCCGGGTGACCCAAATCATCCTTTCTAAGTCTTGAGCGATCAGTAATTGCGCCCATAACTTTCTTTGCTGTAACTTCCGCCGTATCTGAAATTTTTATATCATTATTGAAAGATTTACCCATCTTGTTTCCGTCAAGACCGCAAATCAGAGAGCAGCTGTTTAATAACGGTTTTGCTTCGTGGAAAAATTCTCCGTAAAGGTTATTGAACCTTCTTGCAATATCTCTTGTAATTTCAATATGAGCAACCTGGTCGATTCCGACAGGCACAAAGTTTGAATTGAACATCATAATATCAGCACTCATAAGCACCGGGTAACCCATCAATCCGTAGTTGATTTGCTGACCTTGTCCTTCTTTTGTTTTAAGGATTTTTGCCATATCTTTAAGGCACGGGTCACGTTCAACCCAGTTTTGCGGGGTTATCATTCCTAAATAGATATTTAACTCTGCAATCTCCGGTACGAGCGATTGAACATAAATTGTTGATTTACTCGGATCGATTCCGCAAGCCAGCCAATCCATTACTACATCCAGGATATTTTGTCTTAAATCTTCGGTCTTATCGTATTTTGTTGTCAAGGCATGCCAATCTGCAACAAAGAAAAAACAATCATATTTATCTTGCAGATTTACCCAATTTTGAATAACGCCAAGATAATGCCCTAAGTGCAATTTCCCTGTTGATCTCATCCCTGAAACAATAACATCTTTTGTCATAAAATATCCTTTCTGTCTACATAAGTATTATATATCAAACAGGATTGATAACTATTGTTTAAATAGTCTTTATTGTTAAGTTTTATGAAACATGTACTCAACGGGTTATGCAATGTAGAATAATAGATTGATTAGAAAGTCTGCAATAAGCATATAAATGGTCGAAAGTATTGCGGCTTGCGTTGTAGATGTTCCGACTTCCTTTGCCCCGCCTTTTGTTTGATAACCTTTTGTTGCGCAGACAAGAGCAATTAATGCGCCAAAGATGCAGGCTTTGAGCAAGCTTATATAAATATCCTTTGTTGTAATCCATGCCCAAACAGATGACATGTATCTAGCGGGATTAAGTCCTATTGTTCCCCATGCAACAAACATTCCGCCCATAATACCGATAAATTCCGCGATTAGAACGACCATCGGAACGGTGATTGCAGATGCGATAACCCTTGGCGCAAAGTAATATCCGATAGGGTTCACTTTGAGCGTTTTAATTGCATCAACCTGGGAGGTAACCTGCATGTTTGCAATTTCGGCGGATATTGCGGTTCCTGCCCTGGCTCCTATCGCTAACGCAACAAATCCCGGCGCAATTTCTCTAATCATTACGACGGCAATTGTTCCCCCGATATAGGTTTCAGCACCTGTCATCAGAAATTCTTTTGATACTTGTATTGCAATTACTGCGGCTGAAATAAACGCAATGACCAAAGATATCGGCAGCGAATCATAACTTATTGCGGCAGCCTGTGATATTACCGTGCGGAACCTCAATTCCCCGCCAAACAGGTATTTAAAGCATTCTATAAGGTTTTGTACGCATAATCCTAAAAATTTTATCAAGTTTTTAACCCTTCTTGTAAGGATTATATCATAAATAAATTGACACAACATTGCAAAAATATTGTCATTCTGAGAGCGAAGCTCGAAAGAATCCAGCTAATAAGATTTGGGGCTAATATACAAGTTTATACAAATTCATCGTCTTATGTCACCCTGAACTCGTTTCAGGGTCTTTGTAACAAGAGATGCTGAAACAAGTTCAGCATGACATGATTGAACTATTTTAGCGTAAACTTGTATATTACCCCCTAAGATTTTATCCAAAAGCTGGATTGCTTCAGTCGCAAACTCCTTCGCAATGACGGTTAATTTTTCAATGGTGGGTATTGTGAACGAAACTTTGTTGGCTTCCCTCTCTTTTAAGGACACTAGTCGAACCGGCGAAGGGCTGAGCCGAGTGAGACTGCGTGCCGTATGGCTGAGGGTTAGGGTGAGGTTAAAATTTATTTTTTAGTCTTTGCAGTACTTATTTTACTTTTATCAACGGAGGCGATGAACTTAACGGCTTCATTTGACGGGATGGCAAATCCTATTCCGATATTTGAAATGTTGTGGTCAGGGTTATAAATAGATTGGCTTATTCCGATAACTTGTCCGTTGGAGTTGAGAAGAGGCCCGCCCGAACATCCCGGATTTATTGCGGCATCGGTTTGAAATCTGTTTTTTACGTAATCAATTCGCGATATAATTCCTTGAGTTAAAGTGTTTGAAAATCCAAAGGGGTTGCCGATACTTAGCACCTTCTGACCGACCTTTACCGCTTCGGAATCTCCAAATGACACGGTATTAAGCGGCTTTGCCGGATTTATTTTTATCAAAGCCAAATCTTTATTCTTTCCCATTTGCGCAACAAATACTGCCTTATATGTCTGTCCGTTGTTTGTTGTAACTTCGATATTTTTATGGTTTTCAACAACGTGCGAACCCGTCAGGATTAATCCGTCACTGCTTACGATACAACCTGTTCCTGCGGATACTCCGTCTGCAACTTGGGCTTCAATTGCGACTATTGCGGGGCTTATTTTTTCGTAAACGCTGATGTTTGTTTGTTCCTCCGACCCATAGTTTACTTGGGCGGTTCCGTAGTTGACATTCACCAAAATTAATGCTAAAGCGATAAGTATCTTTTGTTTCATTGTATCACCTCTTTACAATAAATTATTGGAGTTTTTTTATTGAATTATATTCTCTTTTTTTCTAATTTGCGGTTAGTTCTTGAAAATATTAAAATTTTAATATATAATTCAGTAAGACGGATAAGTCCGAGAGTAAAATTATTAAGGAGAAAACTTATGTCAAGAATTGATTTATTTAGACACGCGTTAGAAGAAAAACGTGCAGTTAAAGTTATTGCAGGTATTGATAACTTTGATATCGAAAATATTAAAAAAGTTGTAACTTCTGCGGAAACAGCTCATGCAACTGCTGTTGATATTTGTGCAAGAGAAGATATTATAAGTGAAGTTCGTTCAATGACAGAACTTCCTATTTTTGTGTCTTCAATTGTTCCATCAGAACTTGTTAAAGCTGTAGATTTAGGTGCTGACGCTATCGAATTGGGCAACTTTGATGTTCTTTACAAAAAAGGAATGTCTTTTGATGCGAATGATGTTTTATCATTAGTTCAAGAAACAAAAACTTTGTTAGGTGACAGAGATGTGTTCTTCTCAGTTACAATTCCTGGTGAAATTGCTATTGCTGATCAAATTGCATTGGCTGTTAAATTAGAATCTATGGGTATTGATTTGATACAAACAGAAGGTCATTATTCTCACGAATCTAATTTGTCAGGCGCAAGAGCCTTGATGGATAGAGCAGAATTAACAATTTCTAATACAATTGAACTTGCAAGAAATATTGAAATGCCGATTATGACAGCTACAGGTATTAACCCTACAACTGCACCGTTTGCGTTTGCTGCAGGTGCTTCCGCTATCGGTTGCGGTTCTTGCGTAAATAAATTGTCTTCAACAATTTCTATGATTGCTACAATTTCTTCTTTGGTAGAAATTGCTAACAAAAATTCAGTAAAAATTGCTGAAATGGTTTAATTTGATAAAGTGTAAACGAAAGTCACCCGTATAGGGTGACTTTTATTATATAGGAGGTTAAGGTGCTAGAACTCAATAATATCAAGAAAATCGGGGGGGGGAAACCTTTTAAGGCTTGTCTTTCCT
>JAMPCZ010000093.1 GCA_023665935.1 Muribaculaceae bacterium
TAGGCATCAACTTTTCCTTCGCCTTTAAGTCTGATTTTTTGACCTTCTTTCGCATCTTTTGGAAGTTTAACTTTTAGTGTTTTTGTTTCGTTGATAAAACCTGTTCCGCCGCAAGCTGAGCAATAGCCGCCTCCTGGTGGACATTGAGTGCATTTGTTCATGTCGTTAAATTTTACGCTGATTGGTTTATCTGAGAACAAATCTTTTGCAGTGACGTTTAGGTTTTTTGTGATGTCTAAATCTTCGGTTTTGGCCTGAGTTGAGCGTCTGCGTGAAGATGTACCGCGGCTATATGCTTGTCCGGCACCACCAAGGTCTCCAAAATCAAATCCGGAAAAACCTCCTCTTGAGCCTGCGCCGGCGCCTGCTCCACCCATCATATCGCCAAATAATGAGCTGAAAAAGTCAGAGAATCCGCCCATATCTTGACCATTAAAGTTAAATTGTTGATAGCCTTGTCCTGCGCCAAAGTTGAAGTTTTCAAATCCCGGCGGCGGAGTGTAGTCTGCACCGCCTTGCCAGCCTGAACCTAAACTATCATAGCGGGCACGTTTTTGCTTGTCGCTTAATACTTCATAAGCTTCATTTATTTCTTTAAATTTTTCTTCGGCTTCTTTTGTTTTATTTACATCGGGGTGGAATTTTCTTGCAAGTTTTCTGTATGCTGATTTAATCTCGGCATCGGTTGCTTCTCTTTTTATCCCGAGTGTTTCATAGTAATCTTTATATTTCATAAGTTTCTCCTGATTTTATAATAATACAAAATAGAAGTTTTTTGATTATTTTTAATTATTTCTTAATTATGTTTTGTCGTATAACAAAAGTAAAGCGAAATTTCTGTCATTCTGAACTTGATTCAGAATCTAAGAAATTTCGCTCTGTTTATATATAATGTAAATTGGTTAATAAACTATCTTAAGCTAACTTTTACAGCAGGTCCTTTTTGAGAGATTTCAACTTTGTTTTCTCTTGCTAACCAGCCCAAACCTAAATCTGCAAAGTTACCTTTTAGGTCTAAATCTTTTTTCATTTTAGAAAATGAAGTTGTACCGTTTTCGTTAAGGTAGTTGTAGATTTCGCCTGCTGCGAATCCGATTCTTTCTTCTTGTGATAGGGTAATTTTTTTAGTTGCCATAATTTCTCTCCTCTGAATTATTGTATGTATAACACTTTTTCGATATTCAAATCATATTCTATTTTTGAAATTTTTACAATCATTTTAAGGGTTGAGTTTTTATGTTAGAATATACACTGACAGGAGTATTGAAATTGTTAATTGAGGGAAGTTTAGCGTCAAATAAAACAGATATTCTAATTGAAAAGTACGCTCAGCTGCTAAATAGCGGGGTGAAATCTTCTGAAATTTTGGTGCTTGTGCAGAATTCAACTCTTAAAAATGAGTTTTTGCAAAAAACTTTTGAAAAATTGACGATAGATGTTGTGGAAAAGATGCAGGTACATTCGTTTTTTTCACTTGTGTACAATACTGTTTCCGATAATTGGGCGTTTTTGGAAGATAGAAATATTTTTGATAATCCTGTTATTTTACCTAATCTTGCAGGGCTTGAGGTTTCTCAGTTTATATTGAAGGATATTTTGAATGAGGTGAAATTTCGCGGATACAATTCTCGGATGTCGCTTCTGCACCAAATATTCAGGAGATATTCTTTAATTATTCAAAATAATCTTAGTGCCTCGGATGTTCAAAAGCGTGCAGAAATTTTGAAAGAGGGATTTTCTGATGAAGCTGATTTGGCGATAAAAAAACTTATGAAAAAAACATTGGAGTTAAGGGATTTTGACTACTTGCGCCAGTGTTCTCTGTTTAATTTTATCTATAAGAATACGGATTATTTTAAGAATATAAAGTATTTATTTGTGGATGATGCGGATGAATGTACTCCTATTTGTGTAGATTTTTTTGAATATTTATCAAAACAGCTTGAGGATTTTTATATAACATTTGATTCAAAAGGTTCAAGCCGCTGCGGATACTTAAGTGCTGATAAAAATAATTTTTCTAAATTGAAATCAATATTCAAATCAGAGGTCGAAATTATACAGTCGGATTCAAAACTGGCAGTTGATGCTGAGAATATTTTTAAGAATATTTATAGTGAAGAACAAAATATTTTGCAAAATTTTAGTTATGAATCTCTTGCAAAACGTTCGTCTATGGTAGATTCCGCGGTTGAAAAAAATAATGAACTTATTAACAAGAAAAAAGTTTCACCGTCGGATATTGTTATAATTTCTCCTGTTATAGATGATATGTTAAAATTCTCGCTGCGAGAAAGCTTGAAAGGTAATATTACTCCGGTGTTTCTTTCAGGCAGCGAAAAACTTATTCAAAACAGGTTGGTTCAGGCGGCTGTTACTATTTTGAAGCTTAATACTGAGCTAAAAAATTATTTATCGGAATTTGATATTCGTGTGATTATATCTGAGTTTCTGCAAATTCCTTTAAAATACTGTGAAGAAATTTTATTGAAATTTCAACAGGCTAAAGAGCTTGTTCCATACGTGTTTGCGGATTCAGAATATACTGAACGCTATAATAAATTCTTGAAGCTTGTTGAAAGGTTATCTGTTTCAGAGTCTAAGATTTCGGAACAAATTGTTGAAATCTATGATACGTTATTTGATTTTGGTTTAATAAAACTTTCAGAGCTTAAGAAATTTAATTTCTTTATTAAGCAGATTACTGATTTTGAAAATATTTTCGGGAAAGATTTTAACAAGAGAAAATCTGAGATAATTTTGCAGATAGAAAATTCAATTATTGCGGAAAATCCGTACTCGGTACTGGATATTGCCCGTAATGATTTAATAGTATCTACTCCGCAAAAAATTATTGATAACCATATTAAATCAAAATATCAAATCTGGCTTGATGTATCAAGTTCTGAGTGGATAAAATCGGATACCGGTCCGCTTTATAATGCGTGGGTTTTTCAGAAAGATTGGTATAAAGATGAATATACGGTGGAAGATAATATTGAATTATCAAAAGATAAGAATGCGAGAGTTCTGAGAAAATTAACTCTCTGTGCAGCCGAAAAAGTCTTTTGTTATTCAAGTTTGTTTGATTCTAACGGGGTAGAAAATTATGGCGGGATTGAGTCTTCAATCGTTGTATCTGTAGCGGCAGATGAGAATACGGAAGATTCAGGATTTAAAATTACTCCTCGGGATGATCAAAAACCTGTATTGGATTATCGCAGCGGATATATGGGGATTTCCGCGGTTCCCGGTGCGGGTAAGACTACTATCCTTTTGGCTCTTATTATAAAACTTTTAGAGCGCGGGATTAATCCTGAACGAATTTTTGTTTTGACTTATATGGATTCTGCTGCAAGAAATTTCAGAGAACGTATCAAAAATGTTCGTAAAAATTCATCTAAACTTCCTAATATTTCTACTATTCACGGGCTTGCACTGCGAATCTTAAAAGAAAACGGCAACTTTGAAAAACTTGGCTTATCGTCTGATTTTGAGATTTGTGATGATTCGCAGCGTGGAAGAATTTTGCGTGAAATTGCTTCAAAGTTAAAAATAGAACAAAAGCTGGCGGAGGAATTTGACCGTGCGGTTTCTGTTTTTAAAATAGGTAAAGGGCAATTCCCGCAGATTATCTCAGATGTTAAGCTCAAGAAATTCAAGTTGTATTTTGAATCTTATGTTGAAAGTTTGAAGGAATTTAATCTTATTGATTATGATGATATGCTGACCGGAGCTGTCAGAATATTAAAAGAAAATCCCGATATTTTGTCTCATTATCAGGAAATTTGCGAGTATATTATTGAGGATGAGGCGCAGGATTCTTCTTCTGTTCAGCAGGAATTAATTGCGTTGTTGTCAGGCAAGTATAAAAATATTATTCGCTGCGGAGATGTTAATCAGTCTATCACGGCGACATTTTCAAATGCAGATGTTGAAGGGTTCAGACGATTTATCACTGAGAATTATAATGTTTCAATGAATTGTTCTCAACGGTGTACAAAAGATGTTTGGAGTTTTGCGAATCTTTTGGTGGAAAATTCTTTAGAGCAAAATGATTCAAAAAATGCGTTTTTTAAAATGCTTATGGCTCCTGTTGAAGGTCGAAATCCAAAACCTGACAGCCGTCATTGTGTTTGCGGAAAGGTATTTGATTCTGCGTTGGAAGAGAAAAATTATGTTTTAAAAATTATAAAAGATACGCTTGCAAAACATCCTGACTATACTGTTGGAATTCTGCTTCGTAATAATTATCAGGTTGCGGCGTGGCAGGATTTGATAGAAAACAGCGGTTTAAAAGTTATTACGCGCAATGCTTGTTTAGAACAAAAATCCATATTTAAAGTGATTTTTGCCGTGATGAAAATAATATTGACTCCGTTTGATAATGAAACTATTGCTTCGGGGTATGAAATACTTTCAGATTCAGGGTTTTATAAACGAGGTTTTGCAAACGAAATCCGTAAGTATGAAAACCCGTTTATTCAGGTTGACTCCGATAATATCGGTAATATTGCTCTTGAACAATTTTATTGGGATTTGAACTGCTGGGTTAGTTTGTGTTACCTGACGCCTGATGAATTAGCCGTGAAAATCGGGATGTATTTTTTCAAAAGTGCGATAGAAAAATCCAATATTCATTTGATTTCAACGCTGATTAAGCGGATATGTATAAGGAATAATTCCCTTGAATATGCTATGGACAGACTTTCTGAATTATCAAAGAAACCTAACTTGAGCGGGTTCAAATTCTTTTCCGAAGAAGATGAGGATGATAAGTCTTTTCTTGCCGGTAAAGTTCAAATAATGACAATGCACAAATCAAAGGGAGATGAATTTAATTTGGTCTTCTTGCCCGAAATGACAGAGAAAAATATGCCTTTGACTATTGATGCTATAGGGTTAAAGTCTTCAGAGTTTATCGAATCGGTTAAGAATTTGAATCCTGAATATACAAAAAAATCAGAATACGAGATAAAAAAAGAGATTCTTGAAGAAACTTTGAGGCTGCTTTATGTTGCGATTACACGTGCAAAAAACAGATTATTTTTTACTGTTAGTTCTAAAATTAAAACTAGATACGGCAAAGAACAGAAGAATACTCCAAGTTCGGTGTTTGACATTTTAGGATGTGCCGGATTGCTGGAAGTTGAAGTGGAGGCGGTTAATGCTAACTAACTATTCTCCAAATATGTTAAAAACATACAAAACCTGTCCTCGGAAATATTACTATCGGTATATTGAAAATATCGTGGTTCCTAAGTCTTCTCTTCCGTTTGAAAAAGGTAAGAAAATTCACGCACTTGCAAATTATTCGCTTCAAGGTATCAATATTTCCCGTATAGAAACTGCTCTTTCTGACGCGGAAAAAGAGGTTTGGGCATCTTTGCTGAATAATTCTTATTTTGGAAAAACAAGTGTTCAGAGTGAATATACCCTGACTTGCAAAATCGGCGAATATTGGGTGGGTGGAAGACTTGATGCCGTTGTAAAAGATGGTGAAAATTATTATATTTTGGATTATAAAACCGGCTCTATTCCCAAAAATCCGATGTATGATTTTCAAACCATGGTTTATCTGCTCTGTTTAGATAAGGTTTTAAGAACTTATGATTCGCTTTCGTTTGTTTATATCGGGCTGAAAAATAATAAAGACTATGTGATAGGATTTAATCCGGGCTTGAAGTCAGAATATGAAAATTTGATAGAAGATATGTGTAAAAAAATAGAATCCGATACTTTGTATGATAGGTGTAGTGACGATTGCGCACATTGTGAATATGCTAAACTTTGTTTGTGATATAATCAACTTTGTATAAAGGGAGAAAATAAAGATGTTAGATTTTATTCAAACGCATGGCATGATTATTTCGGGTGCAATTCTTTTAATTGCGTATATATTTATTGCCAGCGAGAAAATTCAGAAATCCGTAGTTGCTTTGGTTGGCGCATCGTTAACAATGCTTCTTGGGTTGGTGCCTTTGACTCTTCATATTGAAGAAAATGTAAAAGGTGTTTTTGAATATGTCGATTTCGAAGTAATCTTCTTGCTTATTGGTATGATGATTATTGTAAATATTGCAAGTCGCAGCGGCGTATTCAAATGGATGGCTCTTAATCTTTTAAAAGCAACAAAAGGGCATCCGAAAACTGTTTTGTTTGCATTAGCCGCATTTACCGCTATTGCTTCCGCGTTTTTAGACAACGTAACAACTGTTGTTCTTATGATGCCGATTACTTTTGTTATTGCAAAAGAATTTGAAACAGATCCTGTGCCGTTTTTGATTACTGAAGTGCTTGCCTCAAATATAGGTGGTACTGCAACTTTGATTGGAGATCCTCCAAATATTATTATCGGGACTCGAGCAGGGCTAAGTTTTATGGATTTTGTAGTAGAGCTTACTCCGATTATATTTGTAATTTTCCTTGTCGCAGTCGGAACGTTAGTTTTCTTGTTTAGAAAAGGTTTGAAGGCTACTCCGGAGAAGATGGACCATATTGCCAACCTTGATAACTCAAAAACAATTACCGATAAAAAATTAATGATTCGTTCAGTTGTTACACTGGCTCTTGTTATTTTAGGTTTTGTGACACATGATATTACACATATTTCAGCATTTGTGTTTGCGGTAGCTGGTGCTTCGTTCCTGTTGTTGTTTGAAAAACCAAAAGAAATTTACCGTGATGTTGAGTGGTTAACAATCTTCTTCTTTATAGGATTATTTATTATTATTGGAGGGTTTGAAGCTCAAGGCGGTATTAAATTTCTCGCAGATCAATTGATTACATTGACGCACGGAAGCTTGGAAGCTGCAACAATGATTATTCTTTGGGCTTCAGGAATATTATCCGGTATTATTGATAATATTCCGTATACCGCAACAATGGCACCGTTGATTTCAGAGCTTATTAATCCGGCAAATCCAAATGCTATAACAGGAAATGTTCATGCTTTATGGTGGGCACTTTCTCTTGGTGCTTGTTTGGGCGGAAACCTTACAATTATCGGTGCTGCCGCTAATGTTTTGGTTAGTGAAACCGCCGCATCTAAAGGTTATAAGATTTCGTTCTTAAGGTTTATGAAATATGGGGCTTTGGTTACATTTATTTCACTGACATTAAGTTCGGTTTATTTGTATTTCAAATACTTACACTAAGGAAAAAGCCCTTCTTTACAGAAGGGCTTTTTTATGATATAATTTCGCTGAAACAGAAGGAGAGAAATATGTTGAAATGCACTCATACCAAGAAAATCGGGGGGGGGTAACCTTTTAAGGCTTGTCTTTCCTATATTTGCGGGGGTAAATGTAAAAATTTTGACCCCGTTGAAAAGTACATGTCATTCTGAGGGCGAAGCCCGAAAGAATCCAGCTGATA
>JAMPCZ010000094.1 GCA_023665935.1 Muribaculaceae bacterium
AATAATATTATACATTATTTACAAATTATTGCAAATAAGATACAAAACAAACAGCTCCATACGGATAATTTTACAGCCAAAACTTCCTTATATGAGTTCCTAGCCAACCTCCACGGCTGTATTTTTACAACCCCGACATCAAAACTTGATTAAAAATTGTATTTAATCTAAAATGAATCTGCTGTTTAGTAAAAAAGAAAGAGGCAAAGATGCTTGATATTAAACTTATTAGAGAAAATCCGGAAAAGATTAACGAATTATTAAAAAGAAGAAATCCGGAATTATCAATCAATGAAGTTATAAAAATTGACGAAGAAAGAAGAAAGATTCAAACCCAAGCTGATGAACTCAGAGCAAAAAGAAAGTCTGAATCTCAAAAAATCGGTATAATGAAGAAAAACGGAGAAAATACCAATGCCATTCAAGAAGAAGTCCGCGAATTGGGCGATGAAATAAAAGCTCTTGAAGAGAAACAAAACGAACTTGATGCTAAGCAAAAAGATATCTTGCTGCACATCCCGAACACTCCGGATGAAACAACTCCAATCGGAACATCAGAAGATGATAATATCGTTGTTTCTACATGGGGTGAGCCGACACAGTTTGACTTTGAGGCAAAAGCGCACTGGGACATTTGCGAAGAAAAAAACCTTGTAGATTTTGAAAGAGGAGTTAAACTTTCTCAGTCAAGATTTACATTGTACAGAGGAAAAGGCGCAAGACTTGAACGTGCGATTATCAACTTCTTCCTTGACCAACATACAGAAAATGAAGGATACGAAGAGATACTTCCTCCATTTATGGCAAATGCTGCAACAATGACAGGAACAGGACAACTTCCTAAATTCAAAGAAGATATGTACAAATGCGTTGACGAAGATTTATATCTGATTCCGACAGCAGAAGTCCCGGTAACCAATATATATGCAGGTGAAATTCTCTCAGAAGATGATCTGCCAAAATACATGACAGCATACACACCTTGTTTCAGACGGGAAGCTGGTTCCGCCGGAAAAGACACAAGAGGACTTATCAGAGTTCACCAATTTAATAAAGTTGAAATGGTTAAATACACCACCCCTGAAAACTCTCCTGCTGAACACGAAAAACTTACGGCTGATGGCGAAAGAATGCTCCAATTGCTCGGACTGCCTTACAGAAAAGTTGCATTATGCTCTGCTGATATCGGATTTTCAGCCAACAAATGCTGGGATTTAGAGGTTTGGATGCCATCATATGGAACATACAAAGAAATCTCAAGCTGCTCAAATTACGGCGATTACCAAGCAAGAAGAGCAAATATCCGCTACAAGGAAAAAGCCACCGGAAAAACAAGATTTGTACATACAATCAACGGTTCAGGACTTGCCGTCGGCAGAACTTTTGCGGCAATTGTTGAAAACTTCCAACAAGCTGACGGAACAATCATTATCCCTGAAGTACTTAGAAAATACACCGGATTTGATAGAATTTAGTTTTAATATAAAAAAAGCGACTCCGAAAATTTCGGAGTCGCTTTTTTTATTGAATTATTTATCTTACGCAGTAATGTCCAAACCTGAACCTTCACTTTTGCCTTTACCGATAATCTCAACAACATCATCACCATCTATATCGATAGATTGCGCTTCTTTTTGAGAAGGTAAAACTTCAACTCTGTTTCTGATATTTTGAGCAAAATCAGTATCAGCTTCTAATTTTGATGCAGCATCTTGTGCTCTTAAACCATCAGCTTTATCAGCAGCCCTTCTGATAACTTTCATAGGACCGACAAAGAAGCCTTCGTCAAACCTGTATGCCCCAACTTGAGCAGAAATTTTTTTGCCAACAGCAGAAAGGGAAACATCTACGAAATCATTATTTTCTTCGCGAGTTACAAACTTGTCTAATTCTATCCAATCAGAAACATTTTTTAAACTTTTGTTTAAATTATGCATTGCTTCCGGGGTTGCTTTAATCGCCATACCGAAGTTTGGATTTACATTGTTCACTGAATTAATTTGCATATTTATCTCCTTTTATTATCTTGTTAAATCAATTACGTCTTTTATATCAATACTTTTATTTTTTAAATTTTCGGCTAATTCCGATCCATAACTGCAGCATCTTTTGATAAAGTGCATCGGGGATTCAAATAACCTTTGAGAAAACTCTTTGCAACCATAGTCCGGTAACATTTTTGCAACCTTAGCAGATAATGTATTTTTTCCTTTTGCGAAAAAATTAACATCAACGCTGTCAATATCACGATGATCAATCACTAACACTGCAAAATCTTCAATATCTTTTTCCTTTTTGATTACACGTTTTACAACTTCTTCCGCTCCGCCATATAAGTTAATACGACCAAATTGCGGATTTGATTTTTGCGATTGCGCATTAAAATCAACTTTCATTTATCTTCCTTTCATCAAATGGTAAATGTATCTTTGTACACCTTTTAATATACCTGAATATTTTTAATTGCCAAAAAACTAAAAAATCTTAACAAAAATACATATTCCGTAAAAAATATGGTATAATATAATAAGAATAGCATAAAAGGAATAATATAACATGTACGAATTTCCATTTGAGTTGGATGATTTTCAAAAAGAAGCCTGCGAAATTATAAACAACGGAGAAAGTGTAGTTGTTTGCGCCCCGACCGGCGCAGGAAAAACCGTAATTGCGCAGCACGCAATTCACAATGCACTGCAAAACGGATCAAGGATTTTTTATACAACTCCGCTAAAAGCTTTATCCAATCAAAAATTTTACGATTTTTGCGAAAAGTACGGACAAGAAAAAGTCGGGCTGTTAACCGGTGATACCTCAATTAATCGCGGTGCTCAAATTGTAATTATGACGACAGAAGTTTTCCGAAACATGCTGTATGGAACAAACTTTGGTGCAGTTGCAGATAATTTGAAAGATGTCCGCTATGTAGTTTTGGACGAAGTTCACTATATGAATGACGAACAGCGCGGAACTGTTTGGGAAGAAAGTATCATATATTGCCCAACAAACATTCAAATAATCGCACTATCAGCAACTGTTGCAAACGGTGAAGAATTAACAAACTGGATTAACACCGTGCACTCAAAAACAAAACTTGTGAATACGGATTTCCGTCCGGTGCCGTTGAGATTTTACTACTTTGACAGTTCTCAGCCGTTCAAACTCTTACCGTTGTTGACTCCGTCAGGAAAATTGAACAATAAAATCCGACCGGAAAAACCTGTTTGGGCAAAAGGCAAGGATAAACGTAAAAAAACTTACGTTAAACAAATTATCAGAAACCTTGCAGAAAATGACATGCTACCTGCAATTTATTTCACTTTTTCAAGAAAAAAATGTGATGAACAGATGGAAAAATGCTCAGGACTGGGTCTGAACACTAAAGCTGAACAAATAAAAATTAAAGAATTCATTGACGAATTTATAGCAGAAAACCCGCATTTATACGGAAATAAGCACATTGAATATTTGATTCAGGGCGTTGCATCTCACCACGCAGGATTGTTACCTGCTTGGAAAAACCTTGTAGAAAAACTCTTTCAACAAGGACTTATAAAAGTAGTATTTGCAACAGAAACTCTTGCAGCCGGGATTAACATGCCTGCACGCTCTACTGTAATCAGCGCAACAAGCAAACGTACAGATTCAGGACACAGAATGCTTACCGCTAACGAATTCTTGCAAATGTCAGGCAGAGCGGGCAGAAGAGGAATGGATGAAGTAGGGTACGTAACAATTGTCGGAACATCGTTCCAATCTCCTGAAGATGTTGCCGAACTTGTCTTGAGCGGTTCAAATCCATTGGAAAGTAAATTTTCACCAAGCTATTCAATGGTTCTTAATTTGTTACAAAGGTTCACCCCGGAAGAATCAAAAGAGCTGATACTAAAAAGTTTTGGCTATTATTCATCAGACTTCAGACTAAAACCGATACTCTCTCAGCTTGAACAATATGATGCGGAAATCGTAGAAAGAACCTTCATATGTCCAAGTAAGCTGAGTGATGAAAATCTGTTTGAATATGACAAACTCAGATTTTTATATGTACAAAATAGACAAACTTATAAAAAGATTCTCCGCCAGGAAAAAGGAAAACATAGGGCACTTACTCCTGAAATTATTGAATTCGGGGAACGAAACAAAGCTGATTTGAAAAAAATGCAGTCTTTCCCTTGCGATACCTGCAAACACTACAAAAAACATTCAAAAAATATTGAGGTCATCAAAAGAATCCAATCTAAAAAACTCAAGCTTGAAAAAGAAATTGAACGCCAAAAAGATATCTATTGGAACAAGTTTTTAGCCCACAAAGCTGTATTGGAAGCTTACGGCTACCTTGTAAATAATTATCCGACAGAACGAGGCAAAACAACATCACAGCTTCGGTCTGAAAACGAATTATTCCTTGCCGAAATAAGCTTCTCAGGTGTACTTGAAAACCTTACACCATCACAACTTGCCGGTGTAATCTGTGCAATCACAACAGAAGAATTAAGGACTGAAATTCCATATATTCCGTTCTCCGAGCCGGTTCGCAAGACGTTAAATCAAATCAGAAATATCAAGAAAAAGCTATACAAAGCGCAAATACAGCATGATATAGATGCTCCATTAAATATTAATCCGTATTTTTCATCACTTATTGAACTTTGGGTTGAAGGAGCAGAATGGGATACCATTGCAGGACAACTTGAAATGGGCGAAGGCGATATCGTAAGAGCATTTAAACGAGTTGTTGATGTATTAAGACAACTAACCGTAATCGACAATGTACCGGAAGCTCTTGTCTTTACGGCACGTGAAGCAATCGAAAAAATCCTTCGTGCGCCTGTCGATGTTGATTAGAGCTTAGCATGACAGGGGAATATTTTTATAGTGTACATTTGCCACTATTTAGATTTGTAAAACCCTTACAGCTAAAAGGATTGAACTATTTGTAAAAATATGTTACAATAATAGTAGGAACACCCTATTTGCCCACATAGGCTTCTGATGAGTGTTATTCCCCACACCACTCTAAAAACAAAAAGGTATCCGAGTTACTAAACAACAGGTGACGCTATGGATACACTAGTTGAGCAAAAACAATATATACCATCTTTAAGGACATGCGAATATATCATTACTTTTACCATTTTTGCGGCATTGTTCTTTGGAAATACGATTTGCCAGCCGCCGATTCTTGCAAACGACTTAATTGCAAGTTCCGTGATATCCGCACCTACCCTGAAACAAGTAAGCCGACAACTTGTAGAAGAATTTAAT
Organism: Muribaculaceae bacterium; assembly: GCA_023665935.1. Lineage (GTDB taxonomy): Bacteria > Cyanobacteriota > Vampirovibrionia > Gastranaerophilales > Gastranaerophilaceae > Zag111. The sequence continues at coordinate 5,266 of JAMPCZ010000094.1, forward strand.
CCTCAAGTAAAAAAAGAAAAGTTTGAAGCAAGAATCAATGAAAAATACAAAGGCTTGAAAATAAATTCGGTAGCTGAGGGCGTTAAACACATCAGAATGGTTAAATATTACAACGGTCGTCCTGTTAGGATTAATATTGTAGAAGTAAATAAAACTGTTGCAGCAAACTACGAAGTTAAACCGGCTATAGCATCTAAAACATTAGCAAATAAAAGAACCTTAAGAGGGATAGCTCAACAAACAAACGCTATTGCCGCCATTAACGGAGGATTTTTCAAGCCGCAAACCGGTGTCCCTTTAGGAACACTTATGATTGATAAAAAAATTTACACAGGTCCAATTTATGACAGAGTGGCTCTTGGAATCTTTGAAAACAGTTATGATGTAGGCAGAGTACAACTTGACGCAAAAATTTCAGGAAATAATACCGAAATTAAAATTGATAATATTAATCAACCAAGAATGTTATCCTCATATATTTTAGCATACACTCGGGATTGGGGAAGCTACGCTCCTGCTTCACCTCAGTATGGTGTCCAACTTCAGATTGTTGGAAACAAAATTATGGCAGCTTCAGCCAATCCCCTTTCTATTCCTGAAAACGGCTACGTAATCGTTGGACCGAAATCAAAACTTGGCAAACTTTTTGGAGCCGAAGAAGTTGACATCCAAATAAATACAAACCCGAAATGGGATAATGTAAAACACATAATAAGCGGTGGACCTTACTTGGTTAAGGATAATCAAATATTTATCGATATGACTGCCCAAAAACTTCAATCTATAGGGGGACGAAACCCAAGGACGGCTATTGGGTACACAAAAGACAATGACCTAATTTTAGTCGCAGCAGACGGAAGAGAGGGCAGTTCTATCGGTTTGACACTTGCGGAACTGGCTGAGCTTATGAAAAGTTTAGGCTGTACAAACGCAATCAACCTTGACGGAGGAGGTTCAACCGTAATGTACGTAGACGGTCAAATTGTCAATAGACCGCATCAACCAGGAGGCATCGCACTATCTAATGCTATCGTTGTTTCTAAAAAATCTCAGAACTAAAATCTTAACTGCATTTGGACAAGTAGGATTCTATTCACGATTATTCTAATAAAAGTAGGATAAGTCCTTTAGTTAAGCGTCTTGTGCAATAAGCCATGGTAATATCACATTTTTCATTTATAAATCATTCCACGGATAATCAGCCGGGATTTTCCAATTATTTTGCATAATTACAGAAGCGCATCCCCATCCTGCCCAATCGGCATATCCGTTAGGATTTTTCAAAGTCCTTGTGCATGGTTTCATACCATATAAATCATCGGGAAATGGAATAAGACCTTTATTTGCATCAATATAAAAAATAAATGCATCACGACCTGACCTATTTGGCCCGGCAGGACCGTTTATATCCATTTGAACCTCAATATGTGAAGTATTAGTTGCATCAGAACGTAATGACAACCCTATATTATCCATCAATATAACCGAATACGCAGTAGAATCACCATGTACAAACATTTTAGAACAGGACTCTTTACCTTTAGTAAATTTCATGTACTCAGTATGCCTGATACCACAGTAGTCTGAAACTTTTAAATAATCATTCAAATAATTAAAGAAAAAATCTTTTGAACTCTGTCCAGCACCAGTAATCCCGTTATTGTTAAAAGTCCACCCGTCAACAGGACCATTATTCACAGCTGAACGCCTTATTGCTGAGTGCAAAAGTGCATATCCGTGTTTTAGACGTTCTTCGGTTAGTTTTTTCTGATAATTCGTAACCACATTTGGAATCGTCATAGCAGTAACAACTCCGATTATGCCCAGGGTGATTAATACCTCTGCTAATGTAAAGGCTGCTTTCTTAACCCTCTCCCGAATTTCTAACTTTCGCACCTGCTCAAGTTGAAATTCTACCCTCTCACAACGAGAGAGGGTGTTTTGAATTAAGTAGGTTGGGGTTTCTACCCCAACATCATTATTAGGAACTAAGTTTTCAGTCATTCTGAGCGGAACGAAGAATCTCTTTTTGTTATGAGATTCTTCGGCTTCTTGCGCCTCGCCATAAACGCCACCGCTCACACTTG
>JAMPCZ010000095.1 GCA_023665935.1 Muribaculaceae bacterium
ATTTGCCTGGTACGCCCAATCATCAAGAAATCTTGTAATTTGTAAGTTTTTGAATGCGGTTTTGTTATAATTTGGGGTACAAAATTTAATCTTTGCTCCGCAAATCAAGCTGCCCAGGGAGTTAGCGGAAGTATTCCAAGCAGAATATCCGTAAAAGTTTTCATCTTCTAATTTATTTTTAATAAGTTCTTGTATAAATTTATTATCCGAACCGTTTGCAAAACGAACGTCCGCAATCATATATGGGCGATTTGGAGTTTTAAATTCTCTGCTAAATGGTTCTGTATCAACTTTCATAACAATTTCGCCTTGATTTTTTTTGAAATTGTTTACGTATAGAATTATATCGGCGGATTCCATATCAGAGATTTTTCCCCCTGCAAGTTCTATTTGTCCGTGTACGGATTTTTCTATTGATACATCTTCGTAATTTGAAATCAAATCTTTGCAATTTTCTTCTAAAAATATCGGACAGATTTTTAGCTCAGAACAGATTGTTTTTGAAAGCAGACTCAGCGGAATTTCATCTGCTCCGGTTTTTGTGAAACCGCCCAAACTTTCAAGTTCGCGGGCTTCTTGAACATTGAAGCCGAATTCTGCACAATCGTCTTTTGAAAAAATTAGAGTATCGAACAACCCTTCTTCCTGCCATTTTAGATATAATTTGTTTATTTCAAAGTTTCGTTTTCTTGTTGCCAAATAATCGTCCAAAATTTCTTGAGGAATATCTCCGCTGTCTGTTCCGCCATTGTATGAGTATTGAAAAATCTTTTTCCCCCAAAGATTCCAGTAAGATTTTTCTTCTATATTGAAATTGTTATTGGCGATTCTCATAATACTTGAAAATGCGTAGATTTTGCACTCTTTTTCCAATAAAATTGTACGCAGAGTTTCGACTCTTGATTTAATTTGTTCAAAGGTTTCTGTTGTGCGCCTGGATGGAATAAGTCCGCCATAAGCTATTGTATCAAGAGATAATACAATGTTGTCAATTTTTGGCAGTTGGCGCAGCCAATCAAATAAGCCGTCGATGTCTGCAGGTTTCGTAAGTCCGCCCAGCAAGCTGCGTTTTGGGATAAAGAATTCGATGTCTTTATCAATTTGTGCAATCAACTTTGGAAGTGTATAGCAAACCGGTCTGTTATCTATTGGTAAAAATGCTGTTCTCATTCCAATATTGTATGTTAAAATTTAATTAAAGCAAAGGAATTTACATAATGCAATGTAATAAAAACCCGGAAAAAATCAGAAAAATATTTGACGAGATTTCGCCATATTACGATAGGATGAATAATATAATTTCTCTCGGTACTCATTATTTTTTGAATTATTTTGTTTTAAAAAATTTGGCCTTGGGAGAAAACTCTTTTATGCTTGATTTATGCTGCGGCACGGGTGATTTTACAAAAATCGCCTCGGTTATAGCACCTAAAACCAGGGTTATCGGGCTTGATTTGTCGGAACAGATGATAAAACAGGCGAAATTAAAAAATAAAGACGGTGTATTTATGGTTGGAGATTGCACGAATCTTCCGTTTCATGACGGTGAATTTGATTATGTGACTATGGGATTTGGATTGCGAAATATTGAAAATAGAGCCAAAGCCTTAGATGAAGCTTATCGTGTTTTAACTTCAGGCGGGCGGTTTTTGCACCTTGATTTTGGGCTGCATAACCCTGTTTCAAAAATCTTTAATGTTATTGTTATATTTTTTGCCGGAATCTTTTGCGTAAATTCTAAGCATTACCGTTATCTTTTGGAATCAAAATCAGAATTTCCAGAGCCTAATGAACTTATTAGGGAATTTGAGGCGCACGGATTTAAGTATGAGAAGAGGCTTGATTATTTGTTTGGTGCAATTTCTGCTCAAATTATGCGAAAATAGTTATCTATGGAGTTGGCGCAGGAGGTGTTGCAGAGTTAAGTCCTAATACTTTGCCAAGCCAAACAAAAGGTTTTTTTACTAAATTGAATACCCCTTTAGCAAATTTTTTGATATTTGTAACGTTCAGTTTCCCTTTTTGGATAAGAGCAACTGTCCCCAATGCTGCACCAATACCGAGAAGTGCTTTCATCGCTTGGCGTTTCCACCTCGTAGGCCGGACAATGTTTCCGTTATTTGTATCGTAAATATCTGCATCAGGACCTGTTAGTTTCGGGATATCTTCAAATCTCGGACGGTACATGTATCTTGGTTGTTGTCCAAGAATTCTGGCAGGTGCGTCGTAGTTAATTAAACCTTCTGATGCGCATAAATCCATTGCCGTAACCCAATCTACCATACAAAAATTTCCTTTATATTTCACCTACATATATATAAAGTATTTTTGGAAGAAAAAATTGCTTTTTTAAAAAATTTGTTCACATAAGTTTTGTTTGACGTGGTCTAAAACTTTGTTTCTATTTGTGTATAAAGTATTGAAAGAATCATCTTTTTGGGAACAAGATATTGATGGGCTATAATCATCCTCTGTTGTTACATAACAGGTTGTATCAGCATATTTACAAACATATTTTTTGAAGGAATTTCTTTGTTCGTTAGTTTTTTTACAAGGTCCATAATTTTCATATTGCAGCATTAATTTATCATAAGAACTCATTTTGCTTGTATCAAAAGAAAAACTTACATTTCCGTTTTCAATTTTTCCCGGCGGATTTGTGCTATCGTGTTTTTGGTAGGCTTCGTATAGAGCTTTTCGTTCTTTTTCACTGAATTTGCATATTATTTCCTCTTTTTCTTTTTGAGCTTGTTGAATCATTTGTTCTTGTGTTGGGATAGCAATTTTTGTTATTTGTTGCTGTGATTTACTTTTGTTTATCTCATTTGCCATTTCGGAAAACATTTTTGTAATAGATTTAAAAGTTTCATAAACTTTTGGGTCTGCAAAATTTGTATAACTGCTGGTATAAACTTCACAGCGTCCGTTTGGAAGTTTACCTTTTATTATGTATTTATTGATTACAGTGTCGTTTCGTTTGATGGTACTTTTTGTACAGGTTCTTAAGTTGTTTATATATTGAGCCGGTGGTTCATCCCCTATGATAACAGCATATGCAGTGGTGCTAATAATTAATACTGTCAATATTGATGCTGTTAATATTCTCTTTTGCATTATTTAAACTCCTTTGTTTGTGGTAAAATTATAGCATATATGACATAAAAAAGGAAATATAAATGGATAAATATTATTTAACGACGGCTATAGATTATGTTAACGGTGCTCCGCATATCGGACACGCTTATGAAAAGATTTTGACAGATATTATCGCAAGGCATTATGCACAAAGAACCGATAATATGTTTTTCTTGACAGGAACTGACGAACATGGGATAAAAATCCAAAAAACATCAGCAGCACAAGGAAAAACTCCAAAAGAACTTTGTGATGAAAACGCTCAAAAATTCAAAGATGCTTGGGCTGCATTGGATGTTAAATACAACAGATTTATCAGAACAACTGATGAAGATCATGAAAAAGTTGTTCAAAAAATATTTAAAAAATTGGTCGAAAAAGGCGACATTTATAAACACGAGTACGAAGGTCTGTATTGCTCAGGCTGTGAATGCTTTTTGAACCCGAAAGACTTAACAGAAGACGGACTTTGTCCTGATCACTTGAAAAAACCTGAGGTAGTTAAGGAAGAAAACTATTTCTTTAAATTATCAAAATACAAAGACGCTATTATTAAGCATATCAAAGAAAATCCGGAATTTATCGTTCCAAGTTTCAGAGCAAACGAGGTTTTGAACCAGCTGGAAGATATCCAGGATATTTCAGTTTCTCGTAACAAAGCTAATGTCGGCTGGGGAATTGATGTATTGGATGATTCTGAACAATCAATTTATGTTTGGATTGATGCACTTTCAAATTATATTACCGCAATCGGTTATGATACCGAAAATCCGTCAGAACAATTCAAATCTCTTTGGCCGGTTGACGTTCACGTTATAGGTAAAGATATATTGAAATTCCATAGCATTTATTGGATAGGTATTTTGATGGCGTTAGAATTACCGCTGCCAAAACATATTTTTGCTCACGGATGGATTACAATTGACGAAACTAAAATGTCAAAATCCTTGGGAAATGTTGTTTCGCCTACATCTGTTTTGGAAAGTTTTGAATTAACTCATCCTGACGCGTTTAGATATTATATGGCGACATCTGCTCCTTGCGGACGTGATGGTAATTATTCCGATCAGGATTTCAAAGAAAAAGTTAATGCCCACCTTGCAAATAGTATGGGTAACCTGTTAAACAGAAGTTTATCAATGCTTGTGAAATATTTTGACGGTGAAGTTAAAGAAGAATTTTTGACTAATCAGTCAAAAGAAGCTGAAAGTTTGTTAAGAACTGCTTTAGGTACAATAAAAATTGTAGAAAATCATTTTAATCATTTTGAAATTCAAGAAGCTGCGCAAGAAATTATCTCGCTTGTTGATGCTGCAAATAAATTTGTAACCGACAATGCGCCATGGACACTTGCAAAAGAAGAAAAAATGACTGAATGCGGTCAAGTGCTTGCAACAGTTTTGGAAATGATGTGTATAATTTCATCACTGATTTATCCATATTGTCCAAATATTGCTTCAGATATGGCAAAACAGTTATCTTATGATTTATCAACCAAGCTTGATGATATTACACTGGGTAATATCAAGGCTGGCAAGTTGATTTCTAAAGAAGATATCCACCCTGTATTTTTGAGGGTTGATAGTGAATTGGCGGACAAATCTAAGAAGTAACCGGGTTAGTAAATAGACTGGTTCAGGATAACCTTAGATTCTTTGGTTGCGCGTGGAATGACAAAAAGGTCGTCATTGCGAGGAACGTAGTGACGCGGCAATCCACGGTTTAAATGGGTTGCTTTGCATATGCTCGCAGTGACGTTATATTTAACTCTTATGGCATAATTTTCAGCTTGCTAAAGTTAAGAACGACAAATTAACCTATTTATTTAAAAACTATTATATACGTAACAATATATTGCAGGATATCCAAAATGTATTGAAAATATGTTTTGTTTTATATATAATGAACCTTGTGATTATTATTATGCAGCTGTGTAGATGAAGCAGGAGAAAGAATGAAAATTACCTCAGTGAATTGTGCTCCAAATTTTAAGGCAGATGGTGGGATTGCCGGTTTTGAAACATTCCAGCAGAAACCAAAAAAAGAGAAAAAATATAAAGATCCGCTTACTAATTGGCCGTTAAGGGGGCTCGGTTATACAAATGATATTGGTATTGCCATAAATGAACTTGCTCCGGCTACGGCGAGATTGTTTTGGGTGCCTGCATTGATGTATTTTGGCGCAGATATTTATGACAAATACAAAAACAAAGGTGATAAATATAAACCGAATGCTGCGCGTGCTTTTAACCAAGCTATATTCCAGGCATGTGCAAGTATTATGTTTCCTGCGATTTTCGGTCATATGGGTATGACTGCGTTTTCCGTGATGGATAAATATCGCGGTGATAAGCTTTCTACAAATGCAAAAGAACAGACTTTGAGGTTTATCAAAGGTCATTCGGCTCTGCACGAAGTTTTGGATAACGGTAAAGATAAAGAAGTAACTTTGGAAGAATTCAATAAGAATTTTGCAAAATATTATAAAGTTAAGAAAAAAGGTTACACACGCAGGAACTTCCTTGTGAAGGCTTATGACACCTTGCTTGCTAACTGTCATAGAGGTGCGGTAGCGAATGCCAATGAAGTGAGAATTAAGGATTACGCTCAAAGACAGTTCTTAGAAATTCTTGAAAAATGTTCTGATACAGATATGGCAAAGAACGTTCTTGATAAGAAAATCTTTAGGTTAAAGGCGTGGAAATCTGCAGGTGCGTTTACTGCAATCATTCTGACAGCGAGTGCAGTTGATAAGTTTGTTGAAAAAGTAATTATTAAAAAGTTTGTTAAGCCGATACAAAGTACTATTAATTCACGCAAAACAGTATCTTTTAGCGATTTTAACAAATTAAGGGCAAAAGAATCCGAAGCAAAATAAGGAGGGGAATATGAAGCTTCCCGAAAATATTTCACCAAGAGCAAAGCAAGAACTTGAAAAGCTTTTTGCCGGTAATAAGAATTTTATGAATGGGACACCGACGGCGAAGAATATGTGTCTTTCGACTCTGCAAAAGCTTGCTTTGTATCAGGAGCCGTATGCTTGTGTGTTGAGCTGTTCTGATTCACGTGTTGTTCCTGAAATTATTTTTGATTGCGGTATCGGTGAACTTTTTGTGGTTCGGGTTGCGGGTATTGCTGTCGGACCTAATGTTTTGGAAAGTATTGAGTATGCGGTCAAAAAGCTGCATGTTCCGTTGTTGGTTTTGCTGGGGCATGATGATTGCGGAGTTATGACTTATGCTAACGAGCATTATCCTGAATTGACCGAAAATTTCCAATCGATTTTGAAATGCGTTTATCCTGTTATTGATCACGCCGGTCAGCTGGATTGTAACAACAAGTTTGCCAGAAAGCATACACTTTGGGTAGAAGATTATTTGATAAAGAATTCTCCAATAATAAAATCTGCGGTGGAAGATGGCGGATTATATATTGCAAAATGCCACTTTGACCACGATAGTGGCGAAGTTTATTTGATTGATAATGATTTGCATAGGGTTGAGTAATCGAACCAAAAATTTGTCATTCCGAACTTGGTTTGGAATCTTCAAAATTTTCGGCGATTATTTCGTTTTAAGCGATATATTTCATAAGCTTGTTTAATAGTTGTGATTTTTGGTGAAACCCTGGGAATTCAGCAGTTTTTTCACCGTCTTTTAACAGGACGAATGTCGGAAACCCTTTAATTCCGTATTTTTGTGCAAGTCTAGGTGATTCTTCCGCATCGACTATACCCATCCACATATCTGAATCTTTTAGCTCTTCAAGTTCAATTCGTTGTTTTCTGCAATAAGAACACCAGGTTGTGTAAAATTCTACAAGTTTCAGTCCGGTTTTTGTTTCTGTTTCAAAATTGTTTTCATTAAGTTCTACTATCATGTCTTTCTCCTTTTTACATATTATATACAAATAGTTAGGTTTTATAAAAGATGATAAGTGGATAAGTCGGTAGGATTATAAATTTGGTTACAAGTTGTAAATTTGTGAAATATTTGATATAATTTGCTTAAATGCAGCTGAAAAGGAGAGAGAAGATGGTGAAATTCAATAATAGTACGCAATTTCGGGGGGGGGTAATCTTTTAGGGCTTGTCTTTCCTGGGCTTGCGG
>JAMPCZ010000096.1 GCA_023665935.1 Muribaculaceae bacterium
AAACAAAATTCCGTCAAGATGGTCGTATTCGTGTTGAATAGCACGGGCTAGAAGTGTTCCGTCTTTAGCTTCCAAAACAAACGGTTTTCCGTGTTCGTTAGTTGCCTTAACTATAACATTTGCATAGCGTTTTACGTCGGTGTATGCTTCAGGGAAACTCAAACAGCCTTCGTTACTTTTCACAGCTCCGCTTTTTTTTATGATTTTCGGGTTTATAAATACGATTGGATTCAGCGGTTCATTACCTGTTGCAACGTCAATTACGAAAACTCTTACGTTTTCTCCGATTTGCGGAGCTGCAAGCCCGACACCGTTTTGGGCATACATTGTATCTAATAAATCTCTTACTAAATCATTAATTTTTTTTGAAACTTTGTGAACTTCTTTTGATGGTTCTCTCAAAGACGGTTCGCCGTAGTGTAAAACTTTTCTTATTGCCATAATTAACCTTCCTAACTGTTTTACTAATAGTTTACTATAAAAATTTGATTTTTAAAGTTGTTTATCGGTTGTCAATTGTTTGAAAATTTGTTATAATTGGTTAGCTTAGATTGAGGGAGTTTTCTATGAAAAAATTGTTGGTTATTTTAGGAATCATGTTTTGTTCAATGAATTTTGCTTATGCGAATGATATGGAGCTGCTTAATACTATTTCGCAGATTGGAACGCTGATTGCGGTAGATGAAAAATATGATGAAGCTTTGGTCAAATGTAATGAGGCGTTAAAAAAGTTTCCCGAAAGTGCGGATTTGTATTCTTGGCGGGCTACTGCTTTGAATGAAAAAGGCAAGCATATGGAGGCTTTAGAATCCATTGATAAAGCGATTTCTTTAGACCCGGAAGAATTATCTTTTCATCTTACAAGAGGTGCTTGTATGGCGGACTTGGGAAATCTGAGCGGCGCGATTGATGAATTTGATTATGTAATAAAAAATGATCCGAAAAACAGTTCTGCTTACTCTTTGCGAGCAATAATAAAGATGGAAAAAGGTGACTATGATAGTGCTTCTGCGGATTTAGACAAAGCTAACAAGCTTATGGATGAAGAGGTTAAATCTTTGGAATCTAAATAGTTGCCGCGATAAAAATCTCTATTATCTGACATCTAAAAATTTGTGAACTTGTGGTATAAGCCGTGTGTTTGGATATTTTTCCGTAAATTTTTCTAAAATTTCATTGCAAAAATCAGATGATACTGTCATTTTGTTATCGGTTCCCATTTTTGGCTGCAGCACAAGTTCAATGTTGTATTGCTTTGCGAGGTTCACGCAGGAATCAATATTTTCTTGCGTAATAGTTTCATCAAAAACTATTTTTGCAAAAGTTTCAATCCCTTCGCACTCTTTGAAAAATTTTTCGTGAATTTTTGGGTCAATTCCCAGTTTTATATCCGCCGAAATTATATCTATGAAATCTTTTATTTGTGCTAAATTTGGGGCTAATGTTGCGTTTGTTTCAAGATAAATTTTTGTTTGTCCTTTAATCAGCGGTAAAAATTCTTTCAAAAATTCAACGGATAATAACGGTTCTCCACCTGTCAAAGATATAGAATGAAAAGTTTTGAGGTCATATTCGGATGTGATTTTTTCCAGTAATTCTTTTGGGGTGTAAGTTGTCCCGTCTGCAAAATCCGTGTCACAATAACTGCATTTCAGGTTGCAGCCGCAAAATCTTATAAATAACTGTTTATAACCGACAACGGGTCCTTCTCCTTGAATAGATGAAAATATTTCGTTTATTTTAGTTTTCATTGATTAAATTCTTTCTCACATCATCTTTTGACAAATTTTTCAGCTCTTGATAAAGCTTTACTTCATCATCCGATAAATCATGAGAAAATTCAATACTTACCGTAATAATTAAATCACCGATTTTGCCGTTCTTTTTTATTCCCTGGTTTGCAATACGAAATTTTTGTCCTGAACATGTATTTTTAGGCAGTTTTAATTTTATTGTTCCGTCAAATGCGGGAATCTTTATTTCTTCGCCCAATGCTGCTTCGTACGGGGTAATTGGCACATTGTAGTAAATGTTTAATTTATCAACGTGGATTTTTGTTTTTGTTTCAATTTTCACGTTTATGTATAAATCCCCGTTAGAACCGCCATTTCTACCCGAAGCTCCTTCGCCTTTGAGTCGTAATTTTGCACCGTCTTTTATCCCTTTAGGTATGGTTACGGTTATTCTTTTTCGAGAGGAAATTGCTCCGATTCCGCCGCAGTGCGTGCATTTATCACCATTAATGAATCTTCTGCCAAAGCATGTCGGACATGTTTGGGTTGTCAGAACATTAATTATCCGTTTACTTCCCGTTAAAACTTCATCAGGTGTTATTTTTATATCGGTTGTAATGTTATCTCCTTTTTGAGGTTTGCTAAAGTCTTTAAATTTTTTATATTTTTTTAGTTTTGCCAACCAATATTTTATATATTTTACTATGTTAAATTTTGGGGTTGATAGTTTGTTTTTGTTATTTTTGGATGTTGAATTTGCCGCTTTTTGTTTATTTGGCGGCGGTGTTTCTGTTTTTTCTTTCGGGATTTGTGTGCTGGTTTCGGTTTGAGTTTCTTTCTTGAATATCCCGTTTATAATATCGTAATTCCTGCGTTTTTCGTTGTCCGACAAGGTTTCGTAAGCTGTCGTAATTTGTTTAAATATTTCAATTGCGCCTTCATTTTTATTTATGTCAGGATGATATTTTCTAGCAAGCTTTCTGTAAGCGCATTTGATTTTAACGCTTGTCGCATCAGGTTCAATTTCTAAAATTTCATAATAATTTTTGTTATTAAACGCCATACAATCTATCTAATGATAAATTATAAAATTTCAACATTAGTCATTTGATGGTGGCAGGATGTCTTTTCTGTACTTCATTCCGTCAAAGGAAATCAGTTCCAGGTCTTCGTATAGCAAGTTCCTTGCGCGGTTTAGCGTTGATGCGGTTTTTGTCAGGGTAAAGACTGCTCCCTTTACTGTTAAATATTGCGGGGTGTTTGTCTTTGTAACGTTTAAAAATTCAATATCTGCCGGGTCATCAAGAGAATTCAATCCTTTTATAACTTTGTTATGCTGTCTTGATGTTACCATAGCAGAAACTGATGAGTAGTCATTTGTTTTAATCTCTTCGTATTCATCGGCGAAGAATCCGTCAATACAAGCCATAAATATCTTGATTAAATCATCACTTATCAAACTAAGTATCACCGGGGCGTCAAAGTCCTGGAAGAATGGTTTGAATTCACTAACCATAAATTTGTCTTCCCCTGTTGCGCTACATTCAATTCCGAGAATTCCAAGGTACGGGGTTCCTTTTCTATCAAGGGCTTCAAGTGTATTATTTACGACATTGTTAATTCTTGATAATGTTACTTCTGATATTTTAAAATCAGGTGCATAGCAGCCCATACCGTTAGTTAACAGTCCGCCCTCTCCGTTTTCGCTGAACTTGTAGTTCGCGCAAGCTGTTATTGGCAGCGCGCTGTAACCGTCAGTGATATAGTATACGGTGAAATTATGACCATATGTATATTCTTCAATCAGTACATTAGTTTCATTATTTTTTGAAAAGAGGGTTGTCAAAAATTCGCGGGCAAGTTCTGTTGTTGCGCATACCAAACGGTCTTCAACGCCGTTGTAGTGGCTGCATTTGATGGTAATCGGAAATTTTGCGTTCTTGAGATAATCTTCAGCTTGCGGTAATTTTTCAAAAACTCCAAACTTAGAAGTTTGTGCACGATTCTTGTATAAAAATTTCTTTCCTGCACACTTGTTTAATGCTATGTTGCAAGCTTCTTTAGTCGGACCGAAAATGTTTTGACCGTTAGTTTGGAAAAATGATACAATATCGGAGTTCAGAGCTTTTTCGCTAACCGGTATTGTTAAAGTGATTTCGTTTTCCAGTGCGAATTTCAAAAGTTCTGTCAAATTATCTTCTCTGATATCTGTTGATATAAATTCTTCTGAGTCAAGATTACTACCCGGAGCAACAAAAACTTTTTCTACTGCGGGATTTTTTGCCAGCTTTTTAGCAAGTATTGTTGCGGCTCCGTTCTTTCCAATTATTAGTATATTATTTTTAACGTTTTCCATATGATGATTATACTACATAAAACGGATGATTTTGTTAAGTTATTTTAAAATTTTTAATAATCCTATGTTATAATTGTGACAAAACGATTTTTGTGATTAAAAAACATTACAGGTAGAGAGGTTTTTCAGATGGCAGGTATTGTGAATTTTTTATCAAATGTGTTTCAGGCTCCTGGAATTAATACGACAGCTCCGGTGGTTCGCCAGGCGCAGAATAATAATCCGTATGGAAATAATCCGTTTGTAAATTATAACGGAAATCGTTTCGGTCAATCTTATGCGCAGAATAAACCGGTAAAGGGCGGTTATTTTGCGGGTTATTATAACGGTAAGCAAAATATCGTTGGTCGCCGCCTGTTTATAGAAGCTTAGAGTTTACATTTTAGTAATCCATGTTCCAGTTATTTGCTGTCAGGTATTGCAGACAGTAGGCGGCATAACCTGCTGTGCAGTTTGATTTGAGGGAAGCAAGAGTGCTGCTTGATGATGAGTTTATTTTTCCGTTACTTGCAACCGTAATGATGAAAAAATCTTTACCGATAACATTTGGTGCCTCAGGTCCGTTAAGGTCAATAGTGAACTGCCCATAGGTTGTTATATACTTGGTAACTGTTTGCTCTTCTACAGTGAAATTGTTACCGAGTCCCATGTCTTTCATTGATGTCGTTGCTGCAAATGTTGGCAGCATTCTGTATTCAAAAGTCATGGGGATTTTGGTATCCGTAACTGGCTTTGACCAATCCTCTTTCTTCGTCGGGTCAGCTTTAAGGTCCGAATAGTCAGTTTCTAGATATTTGTAACTTAGTACTGCTCCGTTTTTCAACCTGATAGAGGCTGCATTTGTCGGGATTGTTAGTGTAGCATCTGTCATGTCACTCATTTTTTTGTAAGATTCTGCCCAGCATGGAGCTTCATCTGTGCACTGTTTTGATTTTTCAAAGTGTGAGTGAATACTTCCTGCATATTTAAAATCTGTGTTCTTAATTGCCTTTGTATTATGTGTCAATAGTTGTTCATCAGCTATATACGATATCTCGTCGACAATACCGTGCAGTTTGTTTGCAAGAATTCTATTGTTGATGTTGTTCATTAACCTTGGTGCTGTCAGAGCAGCAATTGTACCAACTACAGCCAGTGCCAATAGTATTTCAACTAAAGTGAATGCTTTAAATTTTTTCATCTTTTATTATCCTTTCTTAGTATGGCATTCTCCAGCCGGAATCTACGACTGCGCCGTAGCAGTAGTTTACATCATCCCCGCTTTTGCATTTTGTTGCTTTAGTTACTGCAGACTCATTGTGTTGAGATGTTGGGAAATCAATAAATTTACCATCTAATGTAACCATAGCACAGAAGTAATCACGCCCTTTAATGTTAGGTTTTTCCGGGCCGTTTATATCGAGGCAAAATTCTCCGATTATTGAGTTTTTATAGCCGCCAGTTTCTCTTTTATATCCGATTACTGTTCCATTTTTTAATTGAGCACTATAATAACTGGGTCCGGCAACCCCGACAGCTGATCCATTGATTGTATAATATTGAACTTTTCCTGTTGTTGCTGTTGTTTTCCAACAATCCTTTGCGGAATCAGTACAAACTTTTACTACATTGAAGTTTGATGCTGTCAGTAATTTTTCAGGGGCGTTAAAATCCGTTCCTGTCAAATCTCTTGTCGGACTCATCATAAGCTGTTTATCGACAAGTTGTTTAATTGATTGGATATTTCCTTTGAGTTTTGTTGCAAGCATATAATTTTGAACAGTTGTTACCATGCTCGGAATAGACAAGGCTGCAAGTGTCCCGACAATTCCGATTGCTACAAGTAGTTCTGTTAATGTAAAAGCTTTATTTTTCATTTCTATTTCCCGTCAGTTTCGTTAGTTTCTTCTTCAGCTTTTGTATAATCTTTTTCCAAATAATCAGGGTCAAATCCGCTTCTTTCAACCAAGGCATAACATTTTGCGGCAGCCCCGCCTTTACAGTCTGTTTGCAGGTCTTCATCCGTATTTGAGTTGTATTGGGCTGCGCCAACATCCCCCATTCTTATGCCGGAACTTATATCATCGTATTTTTCTATTTTTGCAGCAAAATAATCTATTCCGATAACATTAGGAGGTTCAGGTCCGTTCAAGTCAATGACCAAAGTACTTATGTCCCCTCTTAATCCAATGTATACCCCGTTTTTTAGCAATACTTGCCCATCAGGGTGCGAAGCTCCTGCATTATCTCCATTTACGGATTTATATTTAATGTCAACAATTTCTCCTTTTTCATTTTTAGTTTTAAAAATGTTTGTTGATTTTGCTGTTTCCAGGTTATCTTCCAAAAATTTTTGCGGATTATTATAGATATCTGTTTCGGAAATATATTTTGCGTTTTTTCTTGTCAGTTCTTGTTGTACGGCGTTACTAACCTGAGCAATTGTACTTTGAAGCAATGCCATATTTGCTTTATTCGTCGTATCTTTAATCAACCCCGGCAAAACCATTGCTGCCAGGATTCCGACAATTGTCAGTGTTATTAGGACTTCCGATAGTGTAAACGCTTTATATTTAATCTTAATCATCAACCAATCCTCATAATTTTCTCTCGTATTTCTATGTAAAAACGAGGAATCTCATATACTTATTTTAACATTATATTGCAAAAAGTTCAATCTTCTTGACGGAATATTTTGAGCAGGTTAAAATCTAGGTGTATATAAGGTGAAGGGAGTAGAAAATGACTAATATACAAGTTTCACAAGAAATTCAAGAAAAATGCTGCGTAGCTCGCGGTGTAAAAGGAGTACCTGCTCCGATTCCTCAAGAAGGAGAATGGACTAAATGTAAAGAAATTAAAGACATTTCAGGTTTGACTCACGGCTGTGGCTGCTGTGCACCTCAACAAGGTACTTGTAAGTTGACATTAAATGTTAAAGAAGGTGTTATCCAAGAAGCATTGGTTGAAACAATCGGATGTTCAGGTATGACTCACTCTGCTGCTATGGCAGGCGAAATTCTACCGGGTAAAACAATCCTTGAAGCGTTAAACACAGACCTTGTTTGTGATGCTATCAACGTTGCAATGAGAGAATTGTTCTTACAAATCGTTTA
>JAMPCZ010000097.1 GCA_023665935.1 Muribaculaceae bacterium
CCCCGATTTTCTTGATATTATTGAGTTCTAGCATACTTTCCTCCTTATCTTGCCTTAAAAATCATATTCAGGAATTATAAATAATTCGTTATTTGCATCTTTATCAACGAAATTCAGATAATAATCCATAGCATCCGATTTACAATTCTCGTAATCTGTTTCAGAAATTAATTCTTTATGTAACACGGTTCTTTCTCCTGAGTAATTACCCAAAATCGTTGCATATGTTTCAATATTATCCTTATTCAATCCACCGCCGTAAGCTTTTGTCTTAGCATCAGTTCCGGAAGGTCGAATTTCGATATATTTATCATCAAACTCTAAATATGTACCATCACCAACAAATTTAACTGATTTTAAGTTATCAAAGTTCAACCCGTCAGAACTAAATTTATCGTTTAAAATCCGCTTAATATCTCCAAGCGTAATTTTATCCTTACGCTTAGCAATAGCCATAGAAAGGTAGAACATATCATTTTTTGTTCTCAAGGCTTCACCCTCAATTTTAGAAGCTTTCAATTTATTAATATCGGGTTCTGATTCATTATAGTAAGCAATATCAACCCTGGTGTCAAAACGACCTATAATATTATTCAACTCAAAAACATCCGACAAATATTGAGAAAGGTATATTCCGTCAGCCTTCAACTTCGCAACAAGAGCAGAAGCAACAATAATTGCTTCGGTTGCACTTTTTTCGCGCATCGCAACCGCCAGTCGCCCATGCTGTGATTCTATCAAATCTTCGGTACCCATAATCATACCGCCTGATTCTTCACCGCCAAACAGAAGTCTTGGATTAACCCCTAAATTGACAGGGGTACCAAATACGTCGTCGATAATAACTTCCTCATTCGGCGAATTCTTCAGCTTTAGTTCAACTTTTTTCATTATGTTTGCAATTTCTTTAAACCCGACAGGAACATTCACAACCTTAACATCGTTATTTGCAGCCCATTCATCCCAAGAAAGAGCTGATGCAGTCGTTTTAATCATAAATCTCGGATGATTTGCCCAAAGATTTTCAGACTTCAATTGCTTAGACCAAAAATCCATCAACATCAAAAATGCCTGATTTGCCGTAAACACTGTCAAAACTCTATCCGGATCAAGCACAATATAGTCAACGCCCAAGGCTTTTAAAGCTGGTATTCTATCAGAGCTTTCAGTCTGAGTAATGGTTAACCTGTCATGGTCAGGGTCAGTAATCAAAACAGCAGTACCGACAGGAAAATCTTTCAATTTTTCTTCGTAGTGCAAAGTATCAATCACAGGGAAAAACTTTGTCCCGTCTGATTTTTTAGCTAATACGGTAGCATCTACAGAATAATCATAGAAGGCTTTTTCACCCTTTGGAGTGAGGTCATATTTACCGATAGAGTGGAAAAACGGATCTTCTTCCGTATTGAACCATACAAATTTGTCAGAAACACCAAGTTTTGCCAAAACTCTTGACAGGGTTCTATAAGCAGAGCCGCCGACATTTTCTATCACGATTTTTGAATCAAACGCCTTAATAAGGTCAAGGTTAACATCTTTTGCAACCCCTGATTGGAGGTATTCAACATATAAATCTACACCGTCGTTCAAAGTTCTCATAGCATCTTGGTTAATCAAAGGATTATCTTTTGCCGAAATCCTGATTTCATAAGAGCCGTTTTTATTAACTTCATCAAAAATTTCACGAATCTTATTAACAAATTCCATTGATTCTTCGGGCAAATACTGGCTGCCTTGAGAATTCAAATCCTTTGTCGCATTTTTAACAGAGATACCATGACTTGATGTAATGTATTCACCGCCCAGTAAGTCCAACTTGAAAGCCAAAAATGAAGCCAGCCAAATCGGAATAGTTTTCATGCCTTCAGGCACAAGAGTTTCAATACCGTTTGCCGCTTGAATTCTAGCAATTGCATCCAAAAACAGTTTTGAATTATATCGAACTTCACAACCTGCAACTTTTAAAATACGTTTGTTTGGGTATTTTTCAACTGCAACAAGAGCCTTTGCTAAAGTCGCAAGAACAATTCCCACAAGGTTTATAGGGAATCTTGTATCTTGCGGAAACAAAATATTCTGCGGACCTCTGATACCTGCGGTTGATACTTTTGCCTCTTTTGCATAGTTTTCAAACCATTCTTCAAGATTCAATCCATGCGGATTTGTTTCACTATCATAAGCTTTCAGATGTTCTTTTTTTAGAACAAACGTAAATTCGCCTTCATTATCAAAATTCATTAACTCTAAATTTTTCACATAATCAGGTGTTTTATCGTAAACACTTTTAAATAATTCATTTTCTAACACAGAATTCGATTCAATTAATGCAGTCATATGCCCTCCGTCTTTTTTAAAATAATACTATAAAAAATAATTAATAAATAGCCCTTAACAAATTTTTATGTATAATAAAATTAATCACAGATTGGAGAGAACACTTATGAAAAGACAAAAAGAGCAATATTCAACAAGAAAAACTGCTCAATTCAACAAATGGAGAACATTATTCCAATTTTTAGTGTGTAAAATCGGTTACATGATACGATTAAAACTCGTTTACAGAATAGAAATTAACGGACTGGAAAACGTACCGAAGGACAACAATTACATTGTATGTCCTAACCACTTGTCAACTTTAGATCCACCGATGATGGTTGCAGTAATGCCGCGAAGTGTTGCTTTTATGGCAAAAAAAGAACTTTTCGACATTCCGTTTTTAAGATGGTGGATAGATTGGCTTGGAGCATTTGCTGTTAACAGAGAGAATTTGGGACCTTCTACCGTTAAAACCGTACAAGCAATTAAAGACAGCAACTGGGTTCTTGGCATGTTTCCACAGGGAACCAGAGGGGTTCCGGGCGAAATCAGAGGAGTAACAAAAGGGTTTGCGGGACTGGCAAAACTAACAAAGTGTAATATTCTTCCGGTTGGTATTATCGGCTCTGATCAAGTCAAAAGACTTCCTTTCTCCGGAAAAATCATAATTAATATCGGAGAGATTATTCCATATGACAAAAACCCTGAAGTAGTGAAAGAAAAATGGATTGAAGAAATACAAAAACTTACCGGGTTTAAATATATTGAAGAAGAAAAAATAACTAACGGAGGCAACGAAAAAGATGAGCGAAGTTCGAAACTTCAATCGTAGATATGCGAAAGAATACAACATTTTTAGAACAATGTTTTTTATGACATTCCTGACTATTGTTGTTTATAATTTCTTTAACATATTTTATAACTACAAAATTGTAGGAAGAGAGAATCTGCCGACTAAAAAAGGCAAAGCCGGAAAATATATTTATGCGGCAAACCATGTATCTATTTTTGACCCGCCGTTAGTCGCACTTGCGGCATATCGACCAATAGCGTTCATGGCAAAAAAAGAGTTATTTGAACCGTCAGAAAAATTAAGCTGGCTGGTAAAAAGGCTTGGAGCATTTGCAGTCGATAGAACAAAACCCGAAATTGCTACATTTAAAACAGTAAAAGATGTTGTAAGTACAAGCTGGTCTTTAGGAATATTCCCGCAAGGCGGAACAAGACCTTACGGCAAACTGGAAGGCATCAGAAAAGGGTTTGTGGCAATCGCAAAATCCGCAAAATCAGATATTGTACCCGTTGCAATCGCAGACTGGGACGGTTATCCGAAATTAAAACCATTCACAAGAAAAAATGTAACAGTCAAAATCGGTACACCAATTTCGTATAAGCTTTCAGAAGAAGAAATTGTTTACGAATGGTCAAGACAGATTTCAGAGCTTGCAGGGTACGAGAATTGCACTCCTTTGCCTGATAAAAAAGAAAAACAACTTGCATAAGACCAAACAGAAAAGCAGAAAATATAAGCAATAATAAAGCCCCTTTCGCAAGGGGCTTTATTTTATTTAAAGAAAGGAATTTCATTTGTAAATCAAATTATTGAATTTGATCTAGTTTTTCTAAAGCTGCCTTAGCAGTTTCAGCTACACCCGGGTCAGAATCGTTTTGTGCGATTTTGAACACTGTAGTTAGGTCTTTCTTGTAAGCCGGGCTTTGGATATAGCTTAACGCTTCAATAGCAGATGCTCTAACCATTGGGCTAGGATTGTCTTTTAGGTTGTCAACTACAGTAATTGCTCCCGGTAATTCAGTAAGAGGAACTGTAGTATTTGTTAAGCGAGATACTTCATCTGCGTACAATTTTTGCATTAGAGCAGATGTGAATAACGCGTAACATTTATTTCTTTCAGCTTGTTCACTCGGTGAAAGTGTATTAGCTAATTTCTTTTCTTCTTCAGTTTGTTCTGCTTCAGGTTTTTGCCTTGCTGCTTCTTGCTCTTTTGTTGGTCCTTCCAAGTGAGAGCCATCAAAGTTGATGATATTAGTTAAAGCATCAAACACCTTTGAATCAACCAATTCTGTTGCTTTTTCAGGTGATTCGTTAACTAAAGTTGAAATATCTTCCATACCGGCTGCCTGAACTTCAAAATCAGGGTTTGCTAATTTAGCAATAAACGCATTCATATCAACTTGAGGAGCTACAGGTTCAGCAGGTACAACTTCAGGTTTTACTGCTTCTGTATTTACTGGTTGATTTTCAGGAACTGAAACAGGTTCTGTAACAACCGGAGCCGGAACAGGCTGAGCCGGGTAGTTAACATTTTGTTGTTCAATAACTTGAGGTTGAACCGGAGCTTGCGGTTGTTGAGCCGGAGCATCAACAGCTACCGGAGGTACTACAGGTGCTTGAGGCACTTGCGGGTAATATACCGGAGCCGGAGCTTGCGGATAATTATATATTGGAGCCTGCGGATAATTATACACAGGGGTTGCTGTCGTACATTGTGGAGCTTGTACACCTTGAGTTCCAACAGTCGGGTTGTTAATTTCAATATTAACAGCATTATATTTCGGTTGTGGAACAGGCATTGCTACTGACTGTGTTTGTACCATGTATGGATTTGTCATTGGTACACTTGGGATTTGATTCATAAACTTTTCCTTTCCTACATAAAATTGAGTCTATTACTATTCTACCGTTTAAATGAGCGTAAAGATAAAATATTGCTAAAAATCTCTCATATTTTAATAAAACTTTACATAATTTCTCAAAACGCGTGTTATCATTGAGTTTCAAATTTTAATAATTTTGCGACTTAACACTTTGGAAAGAATTGCTTTTTTATGGTAAAATTGTAATCGGTAGGATATAAAAAGTGGTCAAAAACCAGATATACTTGAGGATATAAATGAAAATAGACAAAACAAAAAAGACTTCTATCAGAAAAGTATTCGGACAAACATTAGCTCAAATCGGCGACATGGATGAAAGAATTGTTGTCATGGATGCAGATTTGGCATGTTCGACTCAAACCAAAATTTTCGCAGACAGATTTCCTGAAAGATTTTTTGACTGCGGTATTGCAGAGCAAGATATGATAGCAACCGCAGCAGGATTGGCTTCGGAAGGTAAAGTCCCGTTTGTTGCAAGTTTTGCAATGTTTGCAACCGGTAGAACTTACGATCAAATTAGAAACGGGGTCTGCTATCCGCATTTTAACGTTAAAGTTATAGGAACACATGGCGGTATTACTGTAGGAGAAGATGGAGCAACCCACCAAGCACTTGAGGATATATCTTTGATGCGCAGTATTCCGCACATGACAGTAATTGTTCCGGCTGACAGCAGAGAATGTGAAGAAGTTATAAAATATGCAGCACTGCATGACGGACCGATGTATATTAGAATCGCCCGCAGCAATGTTCCTGATATATTTGATGAACACTACCACTTCAATATACATAAAGCAGTTGTTTTAGAAGAAGGAACAGACGTTTCCGTATTCACAAACGGTGAAACTTTGGCTGAAGTACTTTTAGCGGCAGAAGAGCTTAAAAAAGAGGGTATTTCTGTTGAGGTTATAAATATTCCTGTGATAAAACCGCTGGATTTTCAGACCGTAATTGAAAGCGTTAAAAAGACAAAATTTGCAATAACCGTTGAAAATCACTCAATTGTCGGAGGGTTGGGTTCTGCAATTTGCGAAACATTAGCCAGCAAATATCCGTCAAAAGTTTACCGTGTCGGAATTCACGATGAATTCGGTCAAAGCGGTAAGTCTGATGAGTTGCTGGAATACTACGGATTAAATGCGCCGACTTTAGCAAAACGAATTCGCACGATGTATAAAAAAGAAAAAGAACAAGGAAATATATAATAAATGATTACATTTCAAAACGTTACAAAAAGGTATAAAAACGACCACTACGCTCTAAAAAACGTAAGTTTAGAGATTCATTCGGGAGAATTTGTTTTTATTGTAGGGGCTTCGGGAGCTGGAAAATCAACGCTGATGAAACTTCTGTACAGTGAAGAAAAACCGACCAGCGGAATTATATCTATAGGCGGACTAAATATCGCAAACATTGCAAACAAAAACATCCCTAACCTTAGAAGATGTATGGGTATTGTTTTTCAGGATTATAAATTATTGAACAATCAAACAGTGTTTGACAACGTAGCCTATGTTATACGAACTTTGGGAATAAGCAGTAAAGAAATAAATGCCAGGGTAAGCGGAGCATTAAAAATTGTCGGATTATACGAAAAGAAAAATGCTAAACCTTCGGAATTGTCCGGCGGAGAGCAGCAAAGAGTCGGAATTGCAAGAGCTATAGTTAATGGACCGCCTTTGCTGATAGCAGACGAACCGACAGGAAACTTAGACCCGAAAAACTCAAAAGAAATCATGGAAATTTTGGCGCAAATTAACCAACGAGGAATAACCGTCATAGTTTCAACACACGATCACGCTATGGTTGACTATTTCAGAAAACGTGTAATTACACTTGACCAAGGCGAAATTATCAAAGACAGACAAGCAGGTACTTATGAATAAAAACTTAAAATCTAACGTAAAAAAGCATATCCCGAAAGATTGGCTATGTGAGTTAAGAATATTATACAGACTTGGAAAAGAAACATTAAACGACATAATAAGAACAGGCTGGGTAAATGTTGTCATTATTACAACTATGGCTGCAATCCTTATGATATTTGGAGCATGCTTTAGATCAGCCCTTTCGATTTCAGCGTTTTCAAAAGAACTTGGCAGTGCCTTGGAAATCTCCGTATACCTCAAAAACCAAGTT
>JAMPCZ010000098.1 GCA_023665935.1 Muribaculaceae bacterium
TGATAATATTAAAAACGGTTTCAAAGCTAAGAAAGAAGAGTTAATCATAACTCTTTCTATTTTCTGTATTGGTATTTTGGTTTCTTCAATACTTTTGTATTTCGCTGAAAATCAAGCACAACCGGAACTTTTTTCATCAATCCCTAAATGCTTTTATTTTTCTGTCATAACTTTTACATCTTTAGGTTATGGTGATATAGTTCCAATTACAACAGCGGGGAAAATAATTAGTAGTTTAACTGCAATTCTAGGTATAGGTTTACATGGTTTGTTCATAGGTGTTATTGGTTCAGCATTTATGCAAGCATTTAAGAAGGAAACTTAATATGTATATAACTACAAAAGATTATATTACATTATTTTTAAGTTTAGCCTATACTTTCGTAGCGGTTTGTCGCATTTTGTATTAAGCCCGATTTGTAATCTCTTATCATAACAATATACATTTACCAGACAAAAAGAGAATATGCCTATGCAATTTAGACAGATTTTGAGAACCTTAGGGAAGACTCCTAAGGGCAAGGTTAAGTTACGCGAAATTTTGTACAAGAACCGTCACAGAATGACTGCAAGAGAGTTTAATATACTGGAATTTACCTATATTAACCAGTTATCAACCTTAGATGTATCAGACAAAATAGGGCTTGCAACTACACAGTATCATAATGTTTTAAACACAGCCCTCGCTAAGTTGGAAGTGTTAATTGATAACATAACCCTACGCGAGATTGTAGAAATCCTATAAAACTCCGTAGAAATTGCCGAAAACTCCGCAGGATTTTTTGAAAAACGACTTTATACTAAGAGTATGGAGGTTATCAGATGTTTAACTATAATCTTTACAATTACAACAATATTTTTGTTGACAGCATTAAGGAGGCAGAAGCCGCACCTATTGACTGGAGCGGAAATCCTGTATTTTACCTCAATAAAAAAGAAAACGAAGTCTACTTGAAACAGTTCAATATGCAAACCGGAAAAACCTTTTTCGGCAAATATGTTTTTGCCCCAATTGTACCGCAAGAAGAACCGCAAAAGGTTGATAATGAGGTCGTAGAAGCACTTAAAAGGCTTGAAGATAAATGCGATTATCTTTATGAAATGTTTGATAAGAATATTAGAACCCCTCACCCTGATCCTATACCAGAAGTCACAAGAGGGAAAGGGGTAAAAAATGAAAGGATAGAAGAGAATGATAAATAATGTTTTACAAAATATTATGATGTCAAGAATGAATCCGCAAATGCGTTCACAGATTGAAAATATTCATAGAATGGCAATGCAGGGCGGAAATCCTGAACAATATTTAATGCAACAATTTGGCAATGATCCAAAATTTCAACAAGTTGTTAATCTTGTAAGAAATAAAAGCCCGGAAGAGCTTAACAACTACCTAGGTAATATTTATAACTCTTTTAACAAGCCAAACATGGCTTAGAGAAAGAGAAACCGCTTAAAAGCGTGATGTACCACTTAGATTTTATAGCAGGCGGACTAGCTAATAGTATTATTCCTAAAAAGAATAGCCTCATAAGTCGCGGGTGTGATTGATAGAAACACAGTTAAAACACAGAAAGAGGTACATTATGGAAAACTTATCAGCAGCTGACATTGCAGCAGTTACAAGACCAAGCTACGGAATGGGTGGCGGTTACGGTATGGGCGGATTTGGCGGTGATTGGCTCGCTATCCTTGTTCTATTCGCTTTATTCGGCGGTTGGGGCGGAGGCTTTGGCGGTGGATTTGGCGGAGGCGGCGCAGGTATCGGTATGCAAAACGGTTTTGACACCCAAACTCTATTAAGAGGTCAAGAAGGTATCAAAAACGGTTTATGCGATGGATTCTATGCAATGAATACAAGCAACTTGCAAGCTCAAAACCAATTACAACGCGATTTATGCTCTGGATTTGCAGCGATTAACGCAGGAATAGCAGAAAACCGCTACAGCGCTAAGGATTGTTGTTGCGAAACACAGCGTTTAATTGAAGGTGTTAAATATGCTAATCAGCAAAACACTTGCGATATTGTAAACGCTATCCACGCAGAAGGCAACGCAACAAGAGATTTGATTACTCAGAACAAAATCGAAGCTATGCAAACTAAGATTACAGAGCTTACAGCTCTTGCACAATCTAAAGACTTGGCAATCTCTCAAGCTAATCAAAATGCATACTTGATTAACAAGTTGCAACCTTGCCCTATCCCTGCATATATTACCTGCAACCCTAATCAAGCAGTGAATACATGCGGATGCAACGGTTATAGCCAATTCGCGTAGAAAGTTTAAGACGGGGGCTTTTGCCCCTGTCTTTCGTAAGACAAAACAGAGGTGATAATATGTGCAATACTTGTAGAATAAACCATAGAATTGAAACAATTACAGCAACAGCAGCAAATGTAGTGTTAACCGTTTCAAATGACACGAATATAAGCTCACTAGAACCGTTTAACCTCATAGCAGGATGTCAACCGATCAGCACAGCTGTAACGGGTGCACCATTGCCAGTGCAGGTTACTGTAAACGGTACAGCAGTAGCTTTATTGAATAGGTTCTCATTGCCGATTTTAAGCAACAGAGTACCAAGAAGAGCGCAAGGTACTTATGTTGTACCTGCAACAGGCGCTCCTTATGTAATACTACACACAACGCCTTGCAATAGAGCTAATGCGTAGGAGGTTTTACACTTTACTTACAAGTTAGTAGTAAAACTTACAAGCTAGAAAGAAGGTTGAAAAAATGGATAAAATAAATGAAAAACTAGAATATATGATGGAAAAATGCCCTGAAAAGGTTATGGAGCTTGCTAAGCATATATATAAGCAAGACCCGGAAATCGTTGAACGCATGCTCGATTATCCCGAAGATGCAGAACACATCACAAATCGTAGAAAATACGATGAGCTTGTGGAAAAGCTTCGCTGGGAAGACGATAACAATGGCAGAGGCGCAAAATGGAGCTTTGAAGATATTAAGAAAAACTCCCGTATTGATTTTTATAACACCGATTACACAGAGTTTGATTATGCTTATCTTGTGAACGCTCTATATGCTAAATGCTGCAAGTACATCAAAGACCCAAGCGTTTACTTAAAACTCGCTAAATGTCTTCTTGAAGATAGAGACGAAGAAACAAAAATCTATAGAGGACACGACTACAAATCATACGAACAAAAATCACGCGGTGCACAAAGCCGTTACAGAGATTACTCAGAACCACGAAGCTACTATGAAGAAGACCGTAGAGGACGTAGGACAAGAAGCGAACATATGAACGATTATGAGGATAGAAGATATAACGACCCGTTCGAAGATAGAAGACGGGTTGATAACCCGCAATATAATAATGACTTTTTCAGACAACGATGAATGCATACTCTCCTAGTCTAAGGCTCTATTTAGAGCCTTTTGTTTTGCCCGTTTTCTACTCTGCCATAATACAACTATGGCTAAAAGATTATACATTCAGTTATATTGCGCTAAGACAGGGGAAAGTATTACCTTGCCGCTCAACCCTGAAAGTACAGATATTACAAATAGCAAAGAGGTAAAAACCTATAACATTCTTGATTATGGTGAAGTTTCTGTAAGAGGCGGGAAACAACTCAAACGACTAACCTTAACCAATATGTTTCCTGATGAAAATACTTACTTTGCTTTACTTGCAAGCCTAGTCCGACAACTTAATTACAAAGCCTATAATCTGCAAGAAACTATTGATATGATTAATCGTTGGGTTGATAATGACGAAATCATCAGAGTTATTATATCAGGACATTTGAACGCAGAGTTTACAATCGAAAACCACACATCACATGTGCGCGAAAGCACAAGCGACTTAGGTTATACAATTGAGTTAGTAGAGTACAGAAACCCGGAACGCCAGGAACAGCCATACACTATAGAAGAAAGCAAGCTGACAAAGCTTAAAAAGCGCACAATTGATAAATATGTTCCTTCACAAATCACAGGGCAAACAGGGCAAACTATTTATAAGCTGGCTAAACTTACTTATGGGGGTAAGTGGCAGGAGCTTGCTGATAGAAACCATATTACTGACCCTAACGTAACATTAGCAGGACAAATTGTGGAGATGTTACCCGTATGATTAAGATCACAAGTGATGATGCTGAACAAACTATTTTAACAGTTCAAGAAGGAATGACTTGGAGCGGCGCTAAAGACATCGGATGTCGTACACTGGAGTTTAGTTTTTTATATAATCCATTGGCAAAAGACATTCCACAGTACAAAGCAAAAGTTGGCGATAAGGTAGAATGGATTGAAGAAGACAAAACTCTCTTTTTGGGTTATATCGAAACTCTACCATATAACACCGATGACGACACCATATCTGTAACGTGTCAAGATTTGCTTAGCAGAGTTATGCGTTCTAAATATATTGGGCGCATGCGAGGAACATTGAATGAGCTTACAAACAATATTTGCGGTGCTTTTGGTATAAAAAACGGTATTAGTGTAGACAATTCTCATATACACAATATTGTGTCTACAGGTGATTTAACTTATTACGATGCACTTAATACCGCTCTCAAAACAATGTTTGATAACTATACTTTGTATATGGACGGTGACACCCTTAAACTTGCCGAAACTGACACCGTCGCAACCTTTGAAATAGGCAAAAAAGTTCGTTCTTCCAGTTTTTCCCAGTCTATGTCTGATATGGTTACAAGAGTTTTAATAATAGATAATAACGGTAATTTACTCGACGCTGTAGAGAACGCAGAAAACCTACAGAAGTACGGTTTATTCCAAGAGGTATATAACTATAACAAAGATGTTAGAAATAACCTTGCAGAGGCGCAGAAACTGCTCAAAGGAGTTTCGAATGAAGGTTCGATTATAGTTAATAACGATAACAACTGCATATCAGGAAGGTTTATAACCGTTCGTGAACCCGTAAACGGCTTTGAAGGTACATTTGAAATACAAACTGACAGACACACTATTGAAACAGGTAATCAGTATATGGAATTGGAGATTAAACATGTCTAGCTTAGGTAGAACTATCGATACTATGCGTAATCAGGCAAAAAAAGTACAGCCTTCACCAGTGCAGGTGGGACAGGTGTTGACACTTCACCCCTTGTCTATTCAGTATCAGGGTCTTGAGTTGAGTTTTGCTAATGGTGACACGATTTATATCAACAACCTCTTGCTTGATGAAAATATTAATCTTGATGTTGCTTCAATGGATAGTCCGCAGACTTTAGATCCAAAACCGTGGATTGCAAATAACTCACCAAATAGTGATTACACGATTTCAGGAACGCAAAAGCAGTTTTTAACTGATTTTTATAACTGGACAAAGGCGGTTCACAATAGGTTTATACTACATATAGGCGACTATGTTGCAGTACAAAGATTGGGAAATAATACATACCTAATATTGGAGAAAATAAGTAAAGTTGAGCAGTAATTACGCATTCATACCTACTACATTGACGGAACAAACCGCAGTTGCACAGACCGCGGAATTACCTGTATTTAAAGAACTTGCTTTTAACTTTGAAACAGGTCAGCTCAAAACTATGGGCGGACGGTATTATTATGTTGAGAAAAACGAAGCTATAAAGGTGTGGATATGGAAAGCTCTTAAATCAAGCCGTTACACATACCTTGCCTATTCAACCGATTATGGGAACGAAATACATACACTAATCGGCAGATACTTAGCTAAACAACTTCTGTATTCAGAACTGAAACGGATGATTGAAGAAGCTTTACTCTGCAACCCGTATATTTTGAGTTTAACAGATTTCAGAGTAGAACAAAAAGGCTCGGTGGTTACATGCACATTTGAAGTTAATACAGTGTATGGAACTACAGCACAAGCATATACTTATAAGGAATGAGATTAAAATGCCAAATACACAAGAACAAATACAAGAGCGTATAAACAGCAGATTGATCATTGATGCCAATCTATTAGAAGGCAGCTTTTCACAGGATATTATAGGCTCGGTAGCCTATGAGCTTGCTAATATGCAAGATACTGAAATTGATTTGGTAGCTGACAGATGTTTTGTTGCAACCGCTAAGGGTGAAGACTTAGACCGTGTCGGTGGTGATTATGGGCTGCCAAGAAGAGAGGACGCAGCCGCGATTGTTTATTTGGAGATTACCGGTGAACCATTTGCAGTAATTAACCAAAATGTTAAAGTTATCTATGAAAACCTTGTTTATACCGTACAAGAATACACGAAAATCGACTCTTCAGGAGTTGCAACAGTAAAAGCTAAATGCGAAGTTAAAGGAACGGTTGGTAATGTGCCGGCAAATACTATTACTAAGTTCTTAACTAATTATGCAGGGTTAAAGACAGTTAATAACCCTGCTGCTGCTTATGATGGTTTTGACCGTGAAGATGATGAGATTTACAGACAGCGCATTTTGGATTACCTTGCCGAAGATGCAACAAATGCGAATGCTAAGCAATATGAAAAATGGGCACGCGAAGTTACAGGAGTTGAGCGTGCAGTTATTAAGTCTGCCGAAGTTATGGGTGCGGGAAATGTCGGGATATTTATTTCAGCAATTAATGCAGAAGTTTCGGAAGACCTTATACAAGCTGTTTACAACCATATAAATGAAGTACAGCCTATCAATGCAACTGTTATTGTTAGAGCCTTAACTTATGTCAAACTCGATATTGAGGCTAATGTCCGTTTAAAAGCAGGTTGGGAACCATCAGATGTAGAAGAAGAGTTGAGCGAATTTATAAGAGCTTATTTACCTACTACAGAGAATGTTG
>JAMPCZ010000099.1 GCA_023665935.1 Muribaculaceae bacterium
CCCCCCCGATTTTTCGCTCTATTATTGAATTTCACCATCTTCTCTCTCCTTTTTTACTTATATTTTATGAACTCATATAAACTTTGTCAAATTTATAAAAAATCTATATATTTCCGGTTGAACTGTTCCTATCATCTTCAAGTTGTTTGATATCAATATTTGAACTGTCTTCATCCGCATAATTATTTATCGCAGGAACATCAATTTCAACATTTACATCTGCATCAACCATTTCGATATCATTTTTATCAAATTCTTTTGTCTTACCATCTTCCATTTTGACAGCAACTTTACCGCTCATAAATTGAAGATAACAAACCTTGCCCAAACCTTCTGTTGTCATAACGGAAGACCCAACCGGCGGCATACCTTTTGCCGCTTCAATATAGTTTGAATATTCGTAAGTAAGACAGCACAAAAGTCTGCCGCAAGTTCCGGAAATTTTACCCGGCGCAATCGGCATCCCCTGATCTTTTGCAAGCTTAACATTTATTGTTGCAAATTTTCTCAAGAAACTTGAGCAGCAAAAAGGCTGACCGCAAATACCTACCCCTTCTAAAATCGAGGTTTCATCACGGACACCAATGTGCCTCAAGTCGATTCTTACCCTTGTGAATGTTTGGGTTAAATCCTTTAGCAACGCTCTAAAATCAACTCTTTCAGGAGCTGTATAATAAAACGTTATCTTGCGTTTATCAAAAGTTATTCTGCATTGTACAAGATTCATTGACAATTTATGCTGTTTCACCAAAGCCTGACACTTGAAAAACGCCTCGACTTCTTCTTTTTTTATATCATCCAAAGTTTGAATATCTCGCTGTGACATGACCCGTACAAGCGGCAAAGGTTCTGGCTTATGCCTTGACTGACTCCAAATTCTTTCTATCTCAGAGTTTACAAAGAAAACTTTTAAAGCCTCCTCGCCCTTTTCAGTCCGCACGATAACCATCTGACCATCATGTAACTTGACTGTATCAGGTACACTCAGCGGATAATATGTATTTTTCAAATATCTTACAGCAAATTTCATTTCAATAGAATCCTCACCCTTACCCTCAACTCTGCCACACAGTCTGAATCGTCTCGTAACTTCGCCGGTTCGGCTGGTGTCCCTCGGAGAGGGAAAGTATTACACGTATCTTTCTTCTTCTTTCAGTTTTCTGTTCATCAATTTTGACAATAGTTCTTCCGGTGTAATATCCGTATACACAGCTTCATAAATTGCACTTGACACAGGAACTTCAATATCAAGTTTTTTAGCAAGTTCACAAACCGCCTTTGAAGTTTTTACACCCTCTGCAACTGACCCTAATTCAGCAAGAATATCGTCAATTTTTTTACCTTTAGCAAGCATTGAACCCACAGTGTAATTTCTTGACATCGGAGATGAACATGTTGCAATCAAATCACCCATGCCTGACAAACCGTAAAGAGTAGACGGATTAGCTCCAAGCTGTATACTTACGCGAACTACCTCAGCCATACCTCTTGTTAAAAGGGTTCCTGAGCAGTTATCGCCAAGCCCCATAGTATGTGCAAATCCAGAAGCAATTGCGATAACGTTTTTCAAACTACCGCCAAGCTCAACACCGATTACATCAGTGTTTGTATACAACCTGAATTTATTTGGAACATTACACGCCTTTTGTACAAATTGTGCCACCTCAATATTTTCACAAGCAACACAAGCTGCAGTCGGTTTACCTTGCAGCACTTCTTTTGCCAATGTCGGACCTGAAAGTATTACAAGTTTTTGTTCAGGAAGCACATCTTTTATAACCTCAGACATTCTCATAAGCGAAGGTAACTCAATACCTTTTGACGCATTAACCAAGACCTGCTCTGATTTTATGCCGGCTTTTTTCAGATTTTCACAAACATCACGGGTACCTGATGTTGCAACAACCGACAAAATTATGTCCGCATTTTTAATTGCTTCGGTCAAATCGGATGTAATCTCAATTTTATTATCTAATTGAACTTCCAAAGGTTTTGAACAATGTTTGTTATTTATTAAATCCTCGGATAAATCCTGCGCTCTTCCCCAAACCGTAATTTCGTCAAAATTATCTGTTAATAGCCAAGCTAGAGTCAACCCCCAACATCCTGCTCCTAAAACTGTCAATTTCATATTTTTCCTCCTGTTATTTGGAATTATTGTGTCATTCTTGAGTAATTTATTTGAGATTCTCAGGCTTGCACTCAGCCCGCAGAATGACAGAAATGAAGAATCTCGATTATTATTTTAAATTAAGAAGTTTTCTCAATACTCCGCCATGTTTTTTCAATTCTGCTCTCGCATCATCGGCGTTAACTTTATTCACTATCATAATAATAGCAGTCTTTATTTCCCACTCACATTTTAACAATGCAGCTAAAGATTCACCCATTGAAACCCCTGCTATTTGAGAAACAATCCTGATTGCTCGGTCTTTTAATTTTTCGTTAACGGCTTTTAAATCAATCATAAAATTTTCGTAAGTCTTGCCGATTTTAATCATTGAACCGGTCGATAACATATTAAGAATCATTTTTTGAGCAGTACCGGCTTTCAACCTGCTTGAACCGGCAATAACCTCAGGTCCGACTTCTGCACAGATAACATGACCTGCCTCCTGCGCAATTTGACCTTTTGAGTTACAAGTAACCGCAATAGTTGCAGCACCAACCTCATCGGCTTTTTCTAAAACACCTAACAAATATTTAGGATTACCGCTCGCCGAAATAACCACGCAAACATCTTTATCCGTCAAGACTTCAGCATCTCGCTTCCCATCAGAAAAGTTATCTTCGGCTCCTTCTACAGCAACCAAAAGAGCTTTTTCTCCGCCTGCAATAACTCCCTGAACCATAGAAGGTTCAACACTAAATGTCGGAGGACATTCTGAGGCATCCAAAACACCAAGCCTTCCTGATGTACCAGCACCAAAATAGAACAACCGTCCGCCCTTTAAAAAAGACTTTGCAATCATATCAATTGCAGCTGCAATATTAGGAGCTTCATCACCAACAACCTTTGCGACAATCAAATCTTCTTCATTCATTTTACGAACCATATCAATCGTCGACAACAAATCGATATCTTTCGTATTCTCATTTCTGTATTCAGTAATTACCTCAGTCATACCCTGCTCCTTCTACATGCGCTCTGGCTATACCAACTTAACAAGATTAGCCATCTCAATTGCGGTTTTGGCAGCATCAGAACCTTTATTTCCAGCCTTTGTACCGGCACGTTCAATAGCCTGTTCAATATTATCTGTAGTTAAAACTCCGAATATCACAGGAACACCGGTTTGCAAACTAACCTGAGCAACCCCTTTTGAAACCTCTGCGGACACATAATCAAAATGAGGAGTTGAACCTTTTATAACCGCGCCCAAAGTAATTACCGCATTGTATTTTTTTGAAGCAGCACATTTTTGAGCAATAACAGGAATCTCAAAAGCTCCCGGAACTTTTACGATATCAATATTATCCTCAGATACCCCATGTCTTTTTAATTCATCGACCGCACCTGATAACAACTTTGAACCGATAAAATCGTTGAATCTTGAAATAATCACGCAAAATTTATCATCAACGGTTGTTGTTAATTGACCTTCAAAAGTTTTCATTGGTTTACTCCTTAATATCGTACTAATCCCTACAAGAATAATACAATATGCAAGCTTATTTTACAAGG
Organism: Muribaculaceae bacterium; assembly: GCA_023665935.1. Lineage (GTDB taxonomy): Bacteria > Cyanobacteriota > Vampirovibrionia > Gastranaerophilales > Gastranaerophilaceae > Zag111. Next base: position 3,686 of record JAMPCZ010000099.1, read on the forward strand.
ACTGAGCCAAAAATCTTATAAAAAATATATAATGACACCAGCACCAGCAAAACGCCGCTGATTTTCAAAATCTTTTCGGAAAAATCGTAAAACTTAGGATTTGTCTTAACTTTTGACGTGATAAACCCTGCGAGAACAAAAATTAAGCCCTGTCCAACAGAAAACAAGAACAGCATAATCACCGACTGAGCAATATTTGCTGAAATTGAAGCAAAAGCCATTATACTAGCTAAAATCGGTGTAGAGCAAGGTGTACCGATAAGTGCAAAAACAGCACCCAAAATTATCGGATACAAAAACTCGTTATTAGTTTTATTCTGAGGGATTTCTTTAATCATCACAGGCAATTCAAACTCTAAAACTCCAAGAATTTTCAACGCCATTATCATAATAATTGAAGCTACAACAAGCGCGAAATAAGGATTCCCGACAAATATCTTCCCCGTAATTGCACAAATCGCCCCAATCACAGAAAAAACAATGCCCGTTCCAATCACAAAGAAAATCATCTGAACCAAGGTCTTCATCGGCTTTTCTTCACTAAACCCGCCTATATAACCGATAATTAAAGGAAGCATTGATAAAGAACACGGAGAAAGGGATGAAATTAAACCGCCCAAAAACGAAGCCCCGAACAACAAATAAATACTTGCCTGATTAGAAAAAAGCTGTGTTAAATTTTCCATTAATGTAACCCCTGAATATATTGTTCCAATTGTTCTGAAGGGATTGCACCCTCTACCCTTTTATGCTGGATTCCGTCAGAATGCAGCATAATAATCGTCGGAACTAAACTCACATTATATTTTTTTATCAATGATTTTTTCATATCATCCCGACCGTCAACAATAACAGAAGTGTAATCCACCTTATCGCTGTATTTTGGCAGAATTTCTTTAAAAGTTTTCTCAACTTCTTTACACTCCAAACACATAGTGGATGAAAATTTTATAATCTGCGGTTTACCGCTTGCTTGAGCTGTAACTGAGGTGTCTTTATTGAAAGTCAATCCCCAAAAAGCCAGCAGCGGCAAAAATAATATTGCTAAAATGGTAATCAAAGATTTTTTGTTCATGTCCTATCCTCCAAAATTAACTATAACACATTATAAAAAATAAAGTAAAAATTTTACAATAGCCCAATCGGTATCCCCCTCACCCTACCCCTCTCCCACCAGGGGCGAGGGAATACGTAGCTCATTACAAAAGTCCTCGCCGGACGGGGTAATATGCCACCAGTTTTGGTGTTGCATTACCCGGTAGACGCGCTCCGCGGGGACGGGGGTAAATATTGTCTTTAAGATTGAACTACTAACAACAGAAGCCATCCTGTTTAGGTTATTAGATTCTTCGCTACGCTCAGAATGACGACAAACCGTCACTCCGGGCTTGATCCGGAGTGACGGTTTGAGTATTATTGAAAAACCTATAACGTCATTCTGAACTTGATTCAGAATCTATCAATGTTAATTTATCCCGTCAGGGCTCGTTACTAAAATGAACATACGCAAAACTTACCTCGGATTTAAAGCAGCTGGGCGGGATTTTCAATCCCGCCCAGCTGCTTTAAATATCCCCCTGTTTACAAGCAAGATTTAATATCTTCAACAATCAAATCTTCTCTCAGGTGGTATCGCTCATAAAGCTCTTCTAACGGAACTCTGTCCGTGAATTCTTTTTTCGCACCGAAATTAAGAACTTTCATATCGGAATCACCGTAGAATCTTGAAATTTTTTCACCAAATCCGCCGTCAACCACGCCGTCTTCAAGTGTAATAACAACCTTGTGATTTGACTTCAAACCATTAAGCATTTCTTCATCAAGCCCTGTAATGAAACAAGGATTAATCAGGGTTGCATCAATATTTAACGCTGATTTTAGAGCTTGTTTTACCTTCTGTCCAAGCTTGAAGAAATTTCCAAGCGCGACAATTGCAACATCTGAACCGCTTTCGACCATTTTAAATTTATTTAAAACGGAATAATCCGTTTTATCCTCAATTCCTGTAGAAACAACTTCACCAAACGGAACACGAATCGCAACAGGATAAGATGTTTGCTCAACCGACCAATCAAGCATTTTCAAATATTCTTCTTTTGTTGTCGGTGCAAGATATACAAGATTAGGAATATTAGACATCATCGGGATATCAAAAACCTGCAAGTGTGTCGCATCAGCCCCCGAAATTGCACCCCAGGAGATTAGAATTGTCGCAGGAGAATTATTCAAACACAAATCCTGCGATAACTGGTCATAAGTTCTTTGAATGAACGAACTCAACACGTGCAGAATCGGTTTAGCACCTTGTGAGGCGGCTGCTGCGGCATAAGCTACAGCATGCTCTTCCGCAATACCGACATCAACATATTGACCGCCGAGGTTTTCACGAAATTCCTGGGTATAGCCATAAGCTCCAGGGGTTGCCGGACTGATTGTAAAAACAGTTTTATCCTGTTTTGCTTTTTCCAAAATATAATCAGTTGTAATTGATGCATATGATTCACTTTGAACAGCCGAAGCCTCAGCCTTTTCATCAAGAGTTCCCGGCATAATCCAGTGGAAATTTTCCTTATTTTTCAATGCAGCTTCACAGCCATGACCTTTTTCGGTGTGAATATGCACCACTGTAGGTTTTGTTGTATCTTTAACTTTAGAGAACGCGTCAATCAATGCTTCTACATTATTACCTTCTTCTACGTACAAATACTCAAATCCCAAAGCTTTAAAGAAGTTACATTCTGATTTTCCGCCGGTTCTGCGCAGTTCTTCCAAGTTTTTGTAATAACCGCCTTGGTTTTCAGCAATAGACATTTCATTATCATTTACGATTATGATTATGTTTGAACCTAACACTGCCGCGTTA
>JAMPCZ010000009.1 GCA_023665935.1 Muribaculaceae bacterium
GCAGGAAGTTTTGTTATAAGCTGCTTTAATACGGCAACATTTGCAGGGTATTCAAATTCTTCCACATAAGCAGGCACGGCAGGTGTTCCTAAATTATTGGACAGACTTTGTTGAAATGCTGCCTCTACTGTCAGCTGAGAAAGTTCAATCGGTTCGGAAGGTTTTGAAAATGTTTCGGTACCATTATCTGTTGAGCTGAATTTTTCGTCTTCAACGGCAGAAGATTCTTCTACGAAGATTCCGTCATTAGAAATTTCATCCTGCATTTTTAATGCTTCAACTATTTTTTTTCCTACTCCGTCACCTAGATTATTCAATGCCATAATTCCTCTTATTAACTTTACAAACTAAACAGATTATATTAAAGACATGTAATTTTATCAAGGAATAGTTTTAATATTTTCAAGATTGTTTAAGATTTATTAACTTGCCAGCCGCATGTCTTTATGCTACCATCCTGAGAGTAAGTGAGGGATATTATGGAAACAATTGAGATAAATAATTTTATGCCGCTTGAAAGTGGAGAAAATTCCTATCAGGCTGCTGCGCTGGCTCCTGTTGAAGGCGGGATTGAGTATGAAATTTTGAGTGAAAATAAAGAGCTTGAGTATATAGATTATTTGAACTTGACAAGAGTATTGGAGATTTGTGCGGAATTTTTTGATGTTAATTCTGCGGCGTTAGCGAAAGACGGATTTTTGAGTGCGGTATCTTTGGGCAGTTCTGTTGAAGATGCTTATCAAAAAATTGTTGATAATAATCCGCTTGCGGTTTTAGGTTCGGCGGCTGGATTCAGTAAAGAGGTAACTTTAGATATTGCAAAGCAGCTAAAGAGTATGAACGTCAAAACTGTTATCGCACCGAAGTTTTCAAACGAAGCTGTCAAGTATCTTTGTGAAATGTCTGAGATTGATGTTGTTCAAATCAAGAGTCCGTTGCAGGAATTGTTAGGGTTTTGTGCATGTGATATCAAAACTACTCCGTTCGGGTATTTGGTACAGGAACAAAACCACAGTAAATTGACCAAATCCTCATTCAGGGTTGCAGGCAAGACGAAACCAACTCAGCAAATGGCTGAGGATGCGATTTTTGCGTGGAAGGTATGTAAATATACCAAGTCAAATTCTGCTGTAATTGCGAAAAATTTAGTGACCTCGGCTATTGTTCAGGGTGGACACAGTCAGGTTTGTGCGGCTGAATCGGCATTGGATTTTGCTTGTGAAAATGCAAAAGAGGCGGTGTTGGCTCTTGACGGTGTAATAGATAGTGAAGAGGTGATAAATGCTGCACTTCAAAATCGTATTGGTTTAATTATAGAATCATGTGACGGAGAGCATTCTGCCAAAATTGCTAAGCTTGTGGATAAATATAACCTGGTGTTGATTAAAACAGGAATTAGAAATAACAGATTTTAGAGGTTTGTATGGAAATTAAGGCTTGGGACGATTATTTTCTTGATATGGCGAAAACTTGCGCGACACGTTCAAATTGTTTGAGAGCGCAGGTTGGTGCAGTAATCGTTGGAGAAGATAAGAAGATTAAAGCTACAGGTTATAACGGGACGCCGTCAAAAGTTGAATCGTGTGTTGAGCGTGGTTTTTGTTATCGTATAAAAAATAATATAGAATCAGGGACAAAATATGAAACCTGCCGTTCAATTCATGCCGAGCAAAATGCGATAATCCAGGCTGGGCAGGACAGATGCCAAGGGGCTACTATTTATATTTGGGGACATAATTTTATTTGTATTTTGTGCAAACGTTTCATTGTGCAGGCGGGAATTAAGCAGTGCGTACTGAAAAAAGATGATAATTCTCCGATTGTCCGGGTATCTGTTGAGGACATTCGAAAAGAATTGGAAGATGTTTAGTTTTTTGCCATTTGAAAAAATATTATTAAATATGAAGTAGTAGAATTCGCAATTTAAGCGGATATACTCCTTTTGGTTGATTTTTCTTGATAAAAGTTGAAACATAAGGGCGCATGAAGTATTATAAATAAGAGAGGTAGCAGCTATGCAAGGTAGTTATTTTCCAAAATATGATTTAGCATCAAGAATTCAGCATTCCAAGTTTGATTCGGGTTTTAATATGCCGAGTATGCGCTTGGATAGAGTTGAAAAGCCCGAAACTGCTGATTTTAAACAGGTATTATCAGGTCTTGTTGAAAATCTTAATACGGAAGTAAATGCGCCGGATAATTTGATGAAAGATGTTATGTCCGGCAATCAGAATGTTGATATTCACGACGTAATGACTGCAATGTCTAAATCTGAAGTAAGTATTTCTGTAGCAACGCAATTGGTTGGTAAAGTTATCAATGCGTATGACAGAATTTCTCAGATTTCTGTATAGCGGCTTCTTTTGAATTTGTACAAATATTTAATATTCAGACAGCGGGACAAAAATGGACTTTAGTAAACTTACAGAAAATAAACCACTACTCTTTGGTATAATCGGCGGCGTAGCTTTGCTGCTTGTTATTATAGTTGTCGTGATAGTTTTGGCGGCAGGCGGCGGCAAGAATAAGGGTGATAATAAGCCGGTAGTCGGTTCAGAGCCTTTGAAATCAAACGTTAATTTACTTACTACGGATAATTTGGGTAAGGCTCTTGAAATTCAGGCATTACTCGCAAAACAAGGTATTACGGTTGAAAGACAGCTTGATGGTACAAAGTCTATGCTTGTTTTAAATGCTAAAAATTGCTCTACTTTAACTAAAAAATGTACGGTTACGGATAGAGATAATGCTTTGATTGCAATTGTTCAAAGCGGTTTATTTGACCAAAATGTAGGTTTGGAAATTTTTGATAAAGGTGATTTTACATCAACTAAAGAAGATAAAAGAATCCGTCTTGCGAGAGCTATGAACGGTGAATTGGCAAGACTTATTAAACAAATTAAACCTATCCAAAATGCTACCGTGTTTATTTCTATTCCGGAATCAGGGACGATGTTTGAAGAGGCTAAAGAGAAGACGGCTACAGTTCAAATAGTTATTCCTTCCGGAGATAAGCTTGATCAAACAAAAGTAAAAGCTATTACAAACCTTTTGTTGGGCAGTGTTTCAGGGTTGAAAGCTGAAAATGTTGCTATAACAGATACTAACGGTAATGTTTATCATAGTATTATGGATGCTGAAGATGAGATGCTTCAAAAGCTTGAAGAAAATGATAAATACATGCAGCAAAAGATTTCTAAGCAGTTGGACAGATTGATTGGTCCGGGAAATTATGTTGCAACGGTTAGTACATTTTTGCGTCAAACTCCTGTGGAAAGATTTTCAATCGAGTATGACCCGACTAAAAAGGCTTCTGTTACCGAGCAATCTTTCAGAGAAGGTTTGGGCGATCAAACAAAAGATCAAACTCAAGGTATAAATGCGGTAAGTACATATCTACCGAACGGTTTGCCGTCAGGTGCATCTGATTCAAGTCAGAACAGAAATTACTCTCGTACAGCAACCGAAACTCAGTATGGTGTTACAAAAACTCAAACTAATGAATATATTAAGCCGGGTGTTGTAGAAGATATTTCTATTGCCGTAACTATTGATAAAAATAATTGGCCGTCCGAAACAACTACAGAAGAGTTGAAAGAACTTATTGCACGCGCTGCAAGTCCAAAAGTTACTGCGGATAACGTTTCAATTGCGTTTACGACATCTAATGATCCGTATTTGACTCCGGAAAGACAACAAAATCTGCCCAAGGTTGATGAGTCCGGCAATCCTTGGTGGTTAGCACTTTTGATTTCAGGTTTAGGTTTGATTATAATATTCAAAGCTATATCTTCTAAGGTTAAACGTATTAGAGAAGAAAACGAAGTTGAAGTTGAATCACTAAGACAAAAAGCTTTGGAACAAGAAAGACAATTGAGTGATATAAATTCAAGAGCTAGTCAGTTGACTCAACGCCAATCAGAATTGGCTCAGGATTTGATAAATCAACAGCAGCAACAGCAGCGTGTTGCAATACCTCAGTTTGATGAAAATCTATTGGTGGATTCATTGGATGCTATTTCAGGCGAGATTTCAGAAGATGCCGCCGATAAGATTAAGAGTTGGATAGAAGAAGGTTCGGCAAGCGAGGGGTAAGGTATGGCTACAGCTAATTTTGATTATGAAGCTTTTGCACAGAATCTTGCCGCTCAGGCTCAAGAGTTGGTTCCGCCCGAGTTTGATGACAATCAAAAGCAGTATGTTATAAATACTTTAGGTAACTTTTCTCTGCTATCAGGGAAGGCTATCGCAGAGGATGCTAATCTTAATTTTGACGAAAATCAAGCGGTCACAATTACCCAAATTATTGCGGAATGGTCTTTTCACAAGTCTGTTGATTTGATTCGTTCAGGGATTCCGCAGCAGTATTGGGATGCTGTGATGCAGAAAATTGCATACACGATTTTTGAAATTGCAAAACAAACATTTTCGCAGGGGCTTCCTCATGATAAAATTTTGGAACTTGTTGAGCACCACGTAAAGAAAAGTTATGCAGAGGCTATCACAGAATTGCAAGCAAAGGGTGCAATTGATGAAAGCTTGATGGAGTTTGCGCTGGGGCAGTCAAATATGGACAAAATGGCGCAAGAAATGAAGCAGCAGTCTGTTACTCCGGGCGTTGAAGGTCAAATGCCTGCTGCTGAGTCGGTTTCACCTCTGCCTCAAGCCCAAGATGGGGTTGCTGATTTTCCAAAAGTAGATTCTAAAGTTTTAAAACTTGCGACTGTTGCAATGTTATTTAAGAAAATGAATCAAGATAAGGTGCAAACGATTTTGGATAAATTTACCCCTGAAGATGCGCAGGATGTTATCAGATTTATGCAGGTTCCGAATTTGCAGGAGCGTGTCGGTGCAGTTAATGCTCTTCGCTGTCTGCAGGAAATTAAGACGGCATTACCTAAGGCTACCGATTTGAATCCAAATAGTGTTGTTTCAAAAATAAGAAAAAGTGTTTCAAAATATTCAAGTAAAGAAATAGATACAATATTGATAAGAGAACGCATAGAGGTCAAACGCCTTGTATTTAACGCGTTAGAGGGCAAATATTATGATAAAATGCCCCCTAAAGTTGCAAGTATTGTTGCCACATACCTTGCAAATAGTGTATAATAATGTTGTATCATGATTATTAAAAAGAAAAATAAAAAGGCAGACGAGGGAGAAACAGAGCAAATAATATCAACTGAGGAAGAACAGACGGATTCGGTTGATGAGCAGGATATTGACCTGTTCGACCTTGATAATATTGATTTTAAGCAGCGGCAGGAACGACGCAAAGGTGACCGCCGCAGAGGTTTTCGCCGTATAGATGACAGAAATCTTATTTCGCGGGCGAAAGAAGAAGCTGCCGTGATAAAAGAAGCTGCTGCAAAAGAAGGGTATGATGCAGGTTTGGCGGCTGCAAGAGAGGATATTGAAACTATAAAATCATCTTTTGCCGAATTCCTGAATGCAAAACAAGAAGTCTATGACAGTATTGCGCCTGATATTTTAGAAATCAGTCTTGAAATTGCTAAAAAAATTATTAAAAAAGAAATGACGGAGGATCCGCAGGTTCTGTTAGAAAACATCAAAGATATAATGAAAGGGTTATCAAAAGAAGAAACAAAAATCACGTTGAAAGTTAATCCTTCTCAGGCTGCGATGTTAAAGCAAAGTGTTCCGGATGTTGCTGGCTCGCTTGGACTTGAGGCAAAAATTATAATAGTGTCGGACGACTCCGTAATGGAAGGCGGTTGTGTAGTGACCACAACAAATGGTGTTATTGATGCAACTGTCGAATCACAGCTTGCGGTAATCAGTGAGGTATTAAAAGAAGTATAATGGCAGCACCGGAGGGAAATGCAAATCCTATAAGTGAAATTTTTATGGCACTGTTTGTGCTGTTCCTTTTGATTATCTTGTTGGTTGAATTACCGAACTGGATGATTAACATCTGTATTTGTTTGAACATCACTTTGGGCGTTGTTCTTTTGATGTTTGCTTTGTACGTTCAAAAAACTTTGGAATTGTCATCGTTTCCGTCAATTATTTTGATTGGTACGATGTTTCGGTTATGTTTATCAATTGCTTCCACTCGTTTGATTCTTGCAAAAGGGGAGGCGGGGGAAGTTGTACACGCATTCGGAACATTCGTCACCGGTGGTAATATGATTGTCGGCGGTGTAATCTTTTTGATTATTACGGTTGTACAGTTTATGGTAATCACAAAAGGTGCCGAACGTATTGCCGAAGTATCCGCACGTTTCGCTTTGGATGCGATGCCCGGTAAACAAATGCAGATTGACGCGGATTTTAACGCTGGTTTGATGTCCCCTGAAGAAGCGACGAAAAAGCGTGATGACTTATCCAGAGAATCAAGCTTGATGGGTTCTATGGATGGTGCGATGAAATTCGTAAAAGGGGATACTATTGCGGGTATTATTATCGTATTGATTAACATTATCGGCGGTTTGTGCGTAGGTTGTATGATGAACCAAATGCAAATCGGTGATGCTGTCGGAAAATATACTATTTTAACGATTGGTGACGGTTTGGCTTCTCAGGTTCCGTCATTGTTAATGTCAATTGCAGCCGGTGTATTTATGACTCGTGCATCTGCTGCAAGTCCGTCTTTGGGTTCCGATGTTACTGCGCAGATTACAAGTAAACCGTATGCGTTATTTTTTGCCGCTGGTTTCTTATTGTTACTGGCAATTACCGGTCCTATTACAGGTTTGCCTTGGTGGCCGTTTTTGCTTTTTGCTATCGGATTGTTTGTTGCCGGATTCCAGGTGCTTATAAATGCCGATGTTCAATCCCAATTAGGTCAGTTGGAAAATGTAAGGCAAAATATGCAGGATTTGGTCAACCCTAACAGAATGTATGAACGTTTAGGTGTTGATATTTTGAGTTTGCAGGTTGGTGCAAACCTGCTTGTTATTGCTGACCCTGATCAGGAAGGTCAATTGCTTGCAAAGATTGCGGCTCTTCGTCAAAGGGTTACGGATGAACTCGGATATATTTTACCTAACATAAGAATTATGGACTCATCAGCTCTTGATGCTAATGAATATATGATTTCTATCCGCGGTAATACTGTAGCGACAGGTTATGTTTATCCGGGTAAATTTATGGTAATTGCGGACCAGTGGGATTCTATGAAACGTGAAGTTCCTGAGGATGCGATTATCGGGATTGACCCGACATATCAAACTCAAGCTTACTGGATTAATCAGGATGATGCGAAATCAGCAAGGCTTGTTACTGCGGTTGACGCAACGGACGTTATTGTTACCCATTTACAAGAGTGTGTAAGAAAGCACGTTGATGATGTAATGACAAAAACCGATGTTCTTAAGCTTATGGAACTTGTACGTTCTCAAGACCCTACACTTGTCAATGACCTTGTTCCAACGATTATTTCAACAAGTGATTTACGTAAGATTTTTGTTAACCTGATTCGCGAAAAAGTTTCAATAAAAGATATTATATTTGTTTTTGAACGGTTGTGTGACTACGCAAGATTTTCAAAGGAACCGGATATTTTATCGGAACGCTTGAGAGCAGCTTTAGGACGGCAGATTTGTTTGTCAAATGTTCAGTCTGATAAAGTTCTTTATGCTCTTACGCTTTCTCCGGAATGGGAAAAAATACTTGATGATTCCTGCCAAAGAACAGAGCTTGGTACAATGTTTTTACTTAATCCGATTCAGGTACAGGAACTCATTGAAACAACTGCAACGACTCTGTTACGAGCCCACCAAACCTGCGGCCGCCAGCCTGTTGTTTTGTGTTCTCCGAGGATTCGTCTGCCGCTTTACCAATTGCTTGAACGCCATATTCCGACTATTGTTGTAATCTCTTATTCGGAATTGATTACGGATATTAAAGTCGAAGCAATTGATACGGTCGGTGAAGCTTATATGGGTGATTAATCATTAATAATAAAGAAGCCCCGAAATTTTGTCATTCTGAACTTGATTCAGAATCTTAAAATTTCGGGGCTTTTATACCTGTTCAATTTATTTAATTTACTTGCAGCATTCCCATTCCAGGATATTTTCACAAATTTCACTGTCCCAAAATTCTTGTGGCAGAGGTCTGATTGGGTCGTAAAGAGCTGCGATTTCTTCTTTTGAGAATGAAATTCTTGCTTGTTCTTCTGATGTGAAGCCGTCTTTTTCAATTTTGTACAGGCAGTAAGGGTTACATCTTTGATTACATTCTGATGTAGCGGAACGAACACAGCCGCCTTTGCAGATTGAAGCGTAAACGCAATCTTTGCAATATCCTGTAAGCATAGAGCAATCAAAATGTCTGTTGTATTCAAACGCATTTTTATCGTTCCAAATCTCAGATAGAGGTCTTTCTGTCGCGTAACCTTCAATGTATTCATCTCTTTGTAAGGACAAGCAGCCTCTTACGGAGCCATCACTTCCTAAGCCCATTCCATGAATACCGGCATGGCAGCCTGTCCAGCCTCCTTGTAATTGGTTTGCATAATCACTCATGTAACCCATTACATCTGCTCCTGTTACAATATCAAAATATTGTTTGTAATTCTCGCTTGTATCTAAGATGAATTTTGATAACTCAAAGAATTGACCTTCGGTCAGCATTGCTTCTCTCGGCATACGTCCGATAAAATCAGCGTATTGAATCTGCCAATATCTTACACCGCATTGGATAAGTATATCTCTTATCTTCGGAAGTTGATGGAAGTTAAGCTTGTGAACGGTTGTGACTATTGATGGCACAATTCCGTTTTCATGCAGTAATCTTATTGCATGAATTACGTTATCAAATGTACCATTATGACCTCTTATGTAATCATGCAGATACGCATCGGCGGCATCTAAACTCATTCCGAAAGCAATCGGCTGGACAGCCTTGATTACTTTTATTGTTTCCTCGTTAACAGCTAAACCGTTAGAAATAAATCCGACATCAATATTAGCAAGTCTTAATGCTGTCGCGATTGCTCCTATATCTTTACGTAAAAGAGGTTCTCCTCCTGAAAGAATAACCATTTCTGTGCCAAGTTTTTCCAATTCCTGAATTATATCAAGGCATTGTGCTGTTGTCATTTCTTTTGGTTTTTCCACTGACGCACAATCAGAACCGCAATGGATACATTTTGCGTTACATTTATATGTAGTTTCCCAAACAATTTTTTTTGGTGCATATACCATTTATTACTCTCCTTCTTACAAAAAATAAAAAGAATGAGGATATAGAAATCCCCATTCTTTTTTATATCTATCTACGTTTTTGGTAGTTTATACTTGAATTATCACTTCCATCCATGCCTTTTTCTTGGATTAAGTTATACTCAAAACCGTCCTTATCGTTACCTTTAAGTTCCAGTTTGAATACTTCAGCATGGCTGTCTTGTCTGATATTTTGACCGCTTTGGTTGGTTGCACTTACTAATATATAGTAGCTTTCACCATCTTTAAATTGTTCTTTATTTATTGGAATGCCATCGTTTGTCATTCCTGCACTAATTTCAGCTGCGCTAAGTCGTCTATATCTGTATTGGTTAACTTTTCCGTTTGTATTATCCGAGATGAGGATAGATGTCGGATCGTTGTATTTTCCTTCAATTTTAACCTCGCCTTCTTCGTCACCCACGACAAATTGAGCATGTCCGTTCGGATCATTTACATTAAAATCTGCTCCGCGGCGTTTCAACAACTCAACGTCTACTGCTTTTGCACGCAACTTAACAGAATCTGTAACTTGAGTTGGCGGTTCTTTTTCTTCCGGCTCCGGAGTTACTATTGTTTTTTCCGGAGTAGGAATACCATAAACAGGTCTCATCGTTGGCTGTGGTAGTGGTGCTGTATTTGTTGGCTGAAGATCAGGTTCTCTCGGCGTTACAATACCATAAACCGGCCTATTTTCATGCTCAGGGTCAGGTATCGGAGTTGTTGGTTTAGGCTCAGGTTTTGGTTTCTTCGGTGATACAATACCATAAACCGGCCTATTTTCATGCTCAGGACCTGGTACTGTAGCTGTCGGAGTAGGAACCTTTCCTGTATCTCCAGGTGTAGGAATTCCGTACAGCAGTTTCATGCTTGGTCCGGGTGTTGGAAGTGTAGCTGTTGGCTGAGGTGTAGTACCTGATTCTCTAGGTGTTATAATACCGTACATTGGAACCATTCTGCCTCTAGCGATTTTAGGATATCGACTTGGATTTTGTTTAGTTCCGGCAGTTTGTTTTTTCTCCTCATTCTGCGGATTTTTTTCGACAGTAAGACCTTTTAAATCGTTGAATGCATTATCTTGATCTATTCCAGGAATTTTCAATGTTTTTCCCACAAAAATTAAATTTGCGTTTTTAATCCCGTTTGCCTGTTGCAAATCTTTTACTGAACAACCGTATTTTTTTTGCTATCTTAGATAGCGTATCACCGGGTTGTATTTTGTAGTCGCTCATCAGCATACCTCCATCATAGTTTCACACATATATAAGTATATATATAAAGTGATATTTTCAAAGGAATTTGCTAAAAATCCTTTAATCATACTATATTTTTACGGTTTTACGCTTTGGAAAGTTCTTTTTGCTTTAATATACTTACTTTTACAATTGTTTACATAAATTATACTTTTGTAATATAACGTTACAATTTCGGGCGAGTTTCTGTGTTATAAAGGTTGAGAGGGGAAATTTTTATGAAGCAATTATGTTTATTTCTTATAAAAATCTATCAAATGTTTTCAAAATTTACTCCAAAAGTTTGTAGATTTTACCCGACTTGCTCTGAGTATACAAAGCAGGCTATAGAAAAGTACGGAGTAATAAAAGGCGGTTGGCTTGGGGTAAAACGAATTTGTCGCTGTCATCCGGGTAATCCGGGCGGGTACGATCCTGTGCCGTAGTTACGGACATCTTATTGGACCGTTCCATTTTAACTTGTTTGCACATTTTAAATAATCCATATTCCCTTTGTGTAAAATCCAGGCTAAACATGCCCACCCTTCTCCATTTTTTGTTGGGTTGCAGTATTCCCATCCTGATGAGCTTGGGTCAGCTCCTTCCATAAGTGTAACAACTGTTCCGTCTTCTTTTACCATATAGCTAAATATATCTCGACCTAACATATTTGGACCCTGTTTTCCGTTAATATCAAATTTTATGGAAACGGCAAAACTATTAATGTTCATATATGGGTAATACCCCATTGAATCTAAAAATATTTCTGTTCCATCCCACAATCGCATTTTATAATAATAATTGGCGTGAAAGTCACTATTCCAAGTTGTAGCAGATGCGTTGTTCACAAGTTTCCATTTCCCGGTGTAATCCGAGCAGGCTCCGCTACCGCAATCATCCAGTAATTTAAGATAGGGGTTTATTTTTGTTGCAACTAGTTCAATACTTGCCTTGTCGTGGTTTTTTAGTCCCCAAGAACTCAGCTCACTGTTTTCTTCGATTGCCATTTTGAAGGCTTGAGAAAAGACGGATTTAATTTTTAATGCTTTTGTTTGTATTACTTTGATTTTATGCTGTGTAATTAACCCCGGAATCGTAATCGCCGCAACGATGCCAATTATACCGAGAGTGATTAGAACTTCTGCAAGAGTAAAGGCGGCTTTCTTAACCCTCTCCCGAATTTCTAACTTTCGCTCCTGCTCAAGTTGAAATTCTACCCTCTCACAAGGAGAGAGGGTACTTTTTACGTCATCCTGAGGCGTATGCCGAAGGAGCTCATACAAGTCTGCTTGAGAATTGTAGGTTGGGGTTACTACCCCAACACGATTATCATTTTTTGTCATTGCGAGGAGGGCTAATGCCCGACGTGGCAATCCAGTAAATACTTGCACGAGTTTGACCTGGATTGCTTCGTCACTTCGTTCCTCGCAATGATGAATCTTTCGCAATGGGGTTGTTATTGTGAGGTGGATAATTTTAAACCTCACAAACCCAGTAAAGACAAGGGTTAGCGCTCTACCCCCCCCCTAAAGGTGCTGCTATAATTGAGTTTTGCATATTTTCTTCCTCTCGTCTTTTTTAATCTTTTACTGATAAGTTTATAATTACATTTTCCGCAACAAAAGTCAAATTTATTAAACCAATTCCCTTTTGGTGTATTAAAAACTTGCCGGATTTGAAAGTCTTAAATAGTCTTGATAAAATCAATAACTTCTTTTAACGAATAAATATTTTTTTGAACAAAAAATTCTTTTTTTGTTTGGTTTTTCACGTATGTAAGCGTTTTTCCGTCAAGAAAATCCTCAGTATATGGACGGAGCATAATCGATGGAATTATTACAATGTCGCAATCAGAATCTTTGACTGTTCGAATTAAATCGTCTGTAGTTATGAGTCCGGCTACTGTAATATCTTTTCCCCAGTATTCAGATTTTACGGGGCGGATTTCTACCGATAGATTCTTAATCTTATTAAGTTCTTGTGCAATTTCTTTGAACATGTTTTTTGCAGCGTAAGAACAGGCAAAAGTCATTTTATATGGTTTTGAAACTTCTTTTGGTAACTTGTGGGTGTAAAAATCATCTAATGTCATTCTCAAAGAGCCAACGCCGTCATCAAGCTGGCAGAAATTTCCGTAGTATTTTGCCGGCGGAATTGGTTTGTCTGCGAGCAGGAAAAACTCATCCGAGCAGCAAACCCTTTTGTATTTTGAAGCTATTTCGATAGTTTCTAATGCGCATTTTTTGTCTACATGTTTTAGTTCGCCGTCAGTTCGGAATTGAGTGATTCCGACAGGTACGATTGCAACAGACAGTACCGTATTTTTTAGTTTTGCCAAATCTGACAATGTTCTATCCAGTTCTGCTTCGTCGTTTATTCCTGGGCACAGTACAATTTGAGCGTGGAACGGGATTTTATTTTTTCGGAACCAGTTTAAGTTATCCAGTGCTTTTCCCGCGTTTGGGTTTCTTAGCATTTTGACTCTAAGTTCAGGATTTGTTGTGTGCACAGATACGTAAAACGGTCCCAGGTGCATGCGCTTAATCCGCTCTTTGTCTTCTTCTTTAAAATTGGTCAGTGTGATATATGTTCCTTGAAGATAAGATAATCTGTAATCGTCGTCTTTTATATAGAGCGTATTTCTCAACCCCTTTGGCTGCTGGTCCACAAAACAGAAAATACAATGGTTCAGGCATGGTTTAATCTTGTCAAAAACTGCGCTTTCAAAAACTATACCTAAATCTTCGTCATAATCTTTTTCGAGTTCAATCTCTTCAATTTCACCATTTGATTTTTTTATTTCAATGGTAATCAGTTCAGACTTCATATAGAAGTTGTAATCAATCATGTCCTGCATTGCGCAGCCATCTACACTTAGTAGTTCATCACCTTTTTCTATTTCAAGTTCTTCAGCTATTGAACCTTTTAGTACACTATTTACTATTGCGGGCATTTTCTTTTTCCAATCCTTCTACCAAAGAAATAAAGTTTTTATATTCACAAATGGTATTATCAAGAACAATTTTTTGATAAAAATCAGTCGGGGTGTATTCGTCTGCCAAAATTTGTTCGGCATTAACTTTATGTAATAGAGCAACAGATTTTAGGTTCATGTATAATTCTTTGCAATCACTTTCAGAAAGATGAGATGCGCACGATAATTTTACTCTCGCATCTGACATAAATTTCACGGGGTTAGATGTTATAGGTTTTAGTAATAAGTTTCGCAGCTCTTTTAATCCGTTTTTTGTAATGGAATAAAAGATTGACAACTTTCCGCCGTCTGACATAATCTTTGAGGAATCAAGGCATCCTGCTTTTTCAAGTCTGATCAGTGCCGGTTTTATTCCGCCGAAACTCGGAGTTGAATAGCATTCAAAATATTCTCTGATTCTTTTATGTATGGAATACATTGTCAAATCTTGTTTTAATAATACGTATAAAATCATTACATCTAGCATATGTTTATTAAACCATAAAATTTAAGATTTGTAAAAATAAGTTGTAATATTGGCAAATTTTAATATTTTTCAGATTTATGTATCATAATTAATATAGGAAAGAAAGAAGGTTAGATATGGTAGAAGCAACACAATCATTAAAACCGTTTACAACGGTAACTTACACAACAAAAGACGGAGAACATATTTCCGCAACAAAAGAAAACGGAATCGTTACTCTAGTTGGTGATAAGAACGGTACTCGTCAAATGCCTATAGATGATTTTATGAAGGAAATGATTGCAAATCTTCCTGTATTAGAAAAATCACCTGCCGCAGATACTGTGGAAATCAAGAACCCTGTAGCAGAGAAAGTTGCAGCAGAAGAGAAAAAGGCTGAAGTGAAGCCTCAAACAGCACAAGCTGCACAACCGGCTCAAGCTCCTGAAGTTGGTAAAAAACTTGATGTTGCTGCATAGGTTTAATTAAGCAAAGTATGAAAAAGTCTGAAAACGCCGAAATTTTATTTCGGCGTTTTATATTTGAGGAAATGAGTATATCTGCAGCAAAGAATGATAAGAATGATGTCACCCTGAATCCGTTTCAGGGTGATATTATGAGTTTAAGGTCTGCAAAGTTTCTTTGCCACTTCGCTTACCGCTGTTCCGCCTGCAATCGGCTGAAATGTTGCAAATCTGTTATAATCTCCGTTTACAAAGTTATCTTTTACTCCGTATGAATCAATTGTTCCTATTTTATACTTCATCTTGCCGCAATCGACTGTGTAGTTACTCAATGTGTATAGAATCTCATTTCCGTTTACGGGTTCATATTGCCCTTTGTTATAGGATTTCAGTATAAACGAAAATCCGTAAAAATCTGTTGTGCCTACAATACCATCAGGGTTAATGTAATTGTTTTCGCAAACCCGGTGCCACTGTGTCGTATCTTGAGCAAATACAGCGGTCGAGCTTAAAATTAAGATAGCGAATGTTATAAACTTTTTCATAAGAATCCTTATTTCTTGCGGTACAGGATGTACGTGTAATTATCTTTTTTGTACATATTTACCAGGTCAAAATCTCGTTCTATTAAAAATACTATATCATACAAGTATTTTTTCAGCATGATTTCAACGGTGTGATTCTTTACTGCCGTAATATCCGTGACGGATTTTCTGAGTTCTTCAAGCGGAACCACGTTTTCTCCATCGCTGTCATAAAGGGCTATAATCAGGAACCTTCCTGAATCTATATTATTTATAACGTTGTCATTGAAAAATTCAAAAAAGTTTTTTGAAAAAATTAAATCCGAAAATACTGCATCGTAGATAACCCCGTATTTTGCTTTTTTATCCATTAAATTTTGCTGGGATTTATCATAGTATTTTTCGTTGTACGGGTTTCTTACTTCTTTGTGAAAGTCAAAGTTATGGACTCTGACTGATTCATTTTTTCTAAAATAGTACGGTGCATCAGAGCCAAACGGTGCAATAACCATATCTTCATTTGTTAGCCCCAGGTTTGCGGCTTCATCTTGAACGGCTGCAAATGCAAGGTGTTTTGATTTTTTGATTTGTTTGGAATATTGCACATCAAAGATTCCTGACATAATTATGAAGAAAGAACAGAATGCAATCAGGTGTTTTTTTGTCAGGCTTGCAGAGAGTCCGTATACCGCCAAAATGAATGATGGTGCCGCAAGGTATAAAATATAACGCGGTGTAAATACGTTAATTTGAAGCATTGCAAGTGCGACTGACAGTCCAAAACTTACAAATAGTATACAATATAAAGTTTTTATAAATCCGGAAGATTTGCAAAATCCTTTAACTAAACCGTATAAAAAATATGCGCCCGGAACCATTATCAAAATGACTAGAGCCGGAGTCATATCATAAGAGCTGAGGCTCGGCCAATATGGGTTTTGTACAAGATTTGTGGCGAAGAAGTTTCTCAAAACTTCTACCATTTGCCAAAATGCAAAAGAGCCTTCATGTTTTATTACAAACAGGTTTCTCATTTTTGCGTAATAACCGACCAGTACAAAATATGGAATAAGGCAAATAGCTTCTGCTGCGATAATTTTTAGGTATGTGTAAAACTTCTTTTTGTTTTGGTTAAATAGGTATATTCCATAGCAGATTGTTGCGGAAATATTATATAAAATTCCGCCAACCAACGTATATGGGATTAAAATATTTACAATAGCAAGGTTTATTGCTGATTTTTTGCTCCCGCTGTTTTCAAAATCTATCAGGAAATTTAGTGATAGCAGAACCAGGAAGGCTACAGCAGAATACATACGGGCTTCAACGGAAAAAAGTACCAATAATGGGCTGACTGCACTTATCGCGGAGGCTGCAATTATTAAAATTTTATTATTCTTAAATAGTTTGTTTGAAATTATGTAAACCATTGGGATAGTTAGCAGTCCAAAGATAAAAGAGAGAGTTCTTATTGCAATTTCGTTGTCACCAAAAATTTTCATCCAAAAATGCAAAACAAAGAAGTATAACGGTGTATGTTGTAAATCTACAGATGTCAGGTTTTGCAAGATTCCTGCCGGAAAGTTCTGAATCGCAGTTGTCCAAGAGCATGCTTCATCATACCAAAATGATGTATTGATGTATAAAATTCTTAAAATAAATGCAATTATGAATATTATTGCAGGAACGATTATTCCTAAAAGCTTTTTCTTATCTGTCATATATCCCTCTTTCTAAATTTATCATATCATAAAATGAACAAAATAATTTGCGGTTTCGTTATAGTGATGTAAAACGCAAGGATACAATCTAAGAAGAAAGGATGTAGATATGAAAAAGTTTTTAATTATGTCAGTAGTTGCAGCAATGACAACAGTTGCTCCAGTGTTAGCTCAAGATGAAGCTCAAGTTTTGCCGCAGGGACCTTGCCCTATTGACCGTTGCGAAAAGCCTGCTCCTGATATGGGTGTTTGTCCTGAGCGTATGCACAGACCACCTCATTTTGATATGAAAAAATTTGAAGATGAATTGAACTTGACCGATAAGCAAAAGGAAGAGTTAAAAGTATTGAGAGAAAAACGAATGGAGGCAGCAAAACCTTTGCACGAAAAACTTAGAGCAGCAGAGCAAGAAGCTTGCCAAATTCGTAAAGAGCTTAGAGAAATAAGATTTCAAGCCAAAAAAGATTTTGAATCAGTGTTAACTGATAAGCAGTTGAAGAAACTTGAAAAACTAAAAGCTGAACGCAGACAAATGTTTGAAAAAAGACATAAAGCAGGCATGCACAAACGACCACCGATGCAATTCGAATGTAATTGCGGTTGTAAAAAAACACCTGTACAAGAATAATATTACGAGGCGCGCCCGAATCTCGGGCGCGCCTCTTTTATTCTGCAAATATTTCAAATTATTAACAAAATCTATCCCTCGACTAGAAAAACTAACCAAAAGATGTTATACTACGTATGTAATAGAAAGTGTAGGTGTTTATGCTGGTAGGTTTAATGTCAAAGATGAATGCTGTATCGCAAAAGAGTAATGCTCAATATGCAATGATGCAAAATCGTATGAATATGATGAATGCCGTTAGAAGTCTTCCTTTTGGAGGTCACAGTATGGAAGAGTTGCATTCTCTTGATACCAATTTAGCCTTGAGTAATGATTATAATCAAACTCTTTATTTGTTGGCTTCTGCACAAGAAAAATTTGCGCAGCAATTGATGAAAAATTCAGCTAATGAGTTTAAAATCTCCTACATGGCTTAGGCGGATTTTTAGTTTTGTAAAAAATACATTAAGAAGTGTAAATATTTCGCCTTTTCCATAAAGTTACTAAGAAAAATGTCGTTATTACATGTATATAGGAAAGGTCTGTCAGCATGTCAAGTCAAGATATTTCTCTTGGTAAGGGTAAAAATCTTATAAATATTAATCTCTCCGGATTAAAGGGCGGGATTAGACGTGAACAGCTGCAGACTGAAAATGAAAAAAGTATTTTTGATTCTGTTGATACTAATAAGGATGGTGTATTACAGGATAATGAAGTGCAGCAGCTTGCCGTAAAATTAGCTGAAGCTGCCGGTAAAAAAGACGAAACAAACCTTTCAAACGGGGAAGCTAAAGACTTTTTAAAAGGGGCAGGTTTAAAAGATATAAAAAAAGAAGATTTGTTCAAATTTGTTCAGAACATATCTCAAAGCAGTGACAATATAAAAGAATGCAAGACAGATCCTGAAACTAATAATGTAATTATTGAATATAATGACGGAACTATAGAAACAATTAGACCGGACAAGACCTCTACTCGTACACAGACTGATGGGGAAGGTACAACTACAACCGTTGAGTATAATGCAAACGGGCAACCGTTAGGCAAAACTATCGTTGTTAAAAACGGGAAAGACGGTACAGCTACGATTTATCAGCTCGATGCCGAAGGCAATCCAGTAAAAAATAATGACGGAGAGTATGTTCCTGCTCAAACTACAGTAACTTCCGATGAAGGAAAGACTGTTGTAGAATCTAAGTTTGAAAACGGTATTCCAAGAGAACAAACTACTACAACTGAAGATTCTAAATCAGTTATCCAATATAACGAAAGCGGTGTTCCTGCTGAACAAACCATCACAAAAGAAGGTTCTTCGACCGTTATTAAATATGATGAAAGCGGACACGAAGCTACTGCTGTCGAAACTCAAGGTGAATATACCGTAAAGAATTTTACGTATGTCAATGGTGAACCTCGCGAAGATTCTCGTGTGGAAAACAAAGGCTTAGATAATGAAGTTTCAACAACGTTTACTTACAATGAGGATGGTACAGTTATTGAACGCAGCACCGAAACAAATACAGGTAAAACGTCTGCTCGTTTAACAAAAGACGGAAAACCTTTGGAGGAACAATCAGTTGACGGCAATAAGCGTACAATTCGTCAGTATACAGAAGACGGCAGTTCTGTTGAAACGATACAAGAGGGTGAAAATGTTACCCAAAATCAACTTAATCCTGAAGGTCAAAGATTAACTCAGGTTAAAGTAAAAAATGGTAAGCAGTATCAATTACGCTATGACGGGAATGGTAATACCGAGGGTATTATTGTTCAGTGTGGTGAAACTCCTGCTGCTATTGCTAAAAAATTCGGAGTTCCATTAAATAAATTACTTGAAGTTAACAAAGATAAGCTTATTGGCAAAGGTAAAAACAGAAGTTTCAGAGTTGGTGACAGTATCAAGATTCCTCGCGAATTGGAAGCTGATGCAAAAGTTTTACAGGGCAGAGATTCCAGTGCTCAGGCTGTTGCAAAATATCAAAAGTTGCTTGCCGAAAGAGAGCGAGACAAACAGCTTCGCGCAATGGGCTTAAGAGATTATAAACGTGCGGGTGAAAAATTTACCTATGGCGGAAAACAATATACCGTTCTAGGTACCATGACGAACCGCGCAAGATTACTTGTTGCCGATTCTAAGGGTAATATTACTGTTGCGTCTTGGGATAAAAAGATTTTAAAAGACGAATATGTTGCAACAACCAATATGTATGACTTTGGCAAGAAAGTTAGAGCTGCTGACGGTAAAGAGTACGTTGTTGTTGAAGACAGAAACGACGGTCACGGCAGAAAAATTGTACTGGATGCAAATGGCAGGGCTATGGTTTTGTCAGGCGGTAACAGTAAAACGGATTTTTCTGACAGGTATATACTTCGCAATGATTATGTTCAAGCATCTGATATTTATGACCAAACAGGCGGCAGCAGTACTGTTTCAAGTAACGGAGTAAAATATGTAAAAGACAAACAAGGTAAAGTTTGGTATGTTGATTCGAAGACTGGCAAATTTCTTGTGAAAAATGACTACTCTAACTTTGTACAGCAGGAAGCAACTGCTATTACCAATACAATTTACGATGCTGCCCATGGTTGGGGGACGGATGAAGATAAGTTGAAAAAAGGTGTTTCGCAGATTTATTCTCCTGCGATTTTAGCTCAAGTTAATACTGCCCTTGCCGCTAAGGATTCTGATTACCGCGGGGATGCTCACACAATGCCTTTAGAAGCATTGATTTTGGATGAAGAAACCCATGGTAATTCAAGACAATATTTCAGAACTCTTATCAACAACAATGTAATGTCTAATACTCAAATAGGTAACACGGTTGCCAGAGAATTGCAGCACGAAGTTGAAGGCGGGCTGTTTGGGTACACTAGTACGGCTTCCGTGAATGAAGTAATGAATCTTCTTCCTGAATCAAACAGGGATGCCCGTCTTGCTACTGAGGCTTCTTTAGGACAGCTCCGTCCCGATTTGGTTCCAAATGAGGGTTCTCTGACTAGAGCATATTTGGCAAAAGATGGTTGGAATGCTCAAGAAGTTGACCAATTCGATTCTAACTGGGTTGCAAATAATAACTACGCACCGGGCGTTGACCAAGCGCATCGTAATGCGGTTATTGGCAGACTGGTTTTTGGCTATGACGACCAAGAAGCTTTGCATAAAGGTTTGAGAGCATGTAATGATGATCCGAACAGTTTAGATTATCAATTCTTAAGCCAAAGGGCTGCAGAAGAAAATGCTGCAAGAGGTTTTGAGGCTCACTTTACCGGTCAGGAGTCAGTTCAAACTTATTTAGCCGGAAGATCTAATGATGGCGGCGAAGTTGATGTAGCACAGTTATCAGCTTGTAACACCCTATTGTTCAAATCTACGAAACCACCTAGGGTTCAAGCAGAAGAAGCTCTTTATGCTGCTAAAAAAGGTGATATGTCTAATGTGTTTGCAAGCATGGATCCTGAAGTATATGATTCAATGCAGGAAATTATGTCAAACGGTGATATTCCGGGCTGTGCGTCTGTGGAAGCTGCTTATAAAAAAGCAATGGCAGGAGCCAATGCTCATGATAAGACTTCCATAAAAGCAAATGCGATACTATCAGGTCATGTTAATTTTTCACAGCAGGAGATTACGGCTTTCTGTGTTGAACTTATGCACTCTATTGATACAAATAGAGGTGACGGCGGTTCTACCGGTATAAGTGCTGAACGTACTAATGACGCGGATTATCAAACCGAACAATTGAAAGCTATTTTATCTCAACACCCTGAAATTATTGCGGATGTAAAAGCTCAAGTTGAAGCCGGAAACTTTAGCTATACTACAAGAATAACCTCCGGCGGCGGTCCGGGTACTCAGCCGACATATACTAGTTTTAATACAAATACAAAAGATGATTATCTGAACATTATTAATAATACCAATTGCGTTGCTCAAGATGAAGTCTTTTTGGATGAACACGGTAAGAGAATTACTGATCCTGCGCAAATAAAGGCTTTGAAAGAGGCAAATAATGAAGCTCTCAGCGAAATGAGGAAGTATGTTGCCGAGCTTGAAAGAGAATTCAAAATGGGCGTGGATGAGGAAGGCTGGCTGGATGATGCCGGTAATGCTTTGGTTCGCTATTCAGGTATTGGTACTGATAGAGGAGATGTTGCAAATAGGTATCGGGAAGCAAAACGATTATTAAAACAATTGGAAGCCGCAGCACAAGGTAAATTGCGTGATAGCAAAGGTAATGTTATTTCCGCTCAGCAGTTAGCTCAAGGTATTATAGATAAGGAACAAGGCTTGGCTCAAGTTAATGCCGATTACAAATCTTCTGTTGGTATGGCAAAAATGGGTATCGTTCTTGCACCGGTAATCCTTGTAACAACTGTTGCCACAGGCGGACTCGGAGCAACAGGCTGGGCTGCAGTTGGTGTAGGTGCGGGAACAACAGCTCTTGTTGAAGGTACAATGTACGGAACAAACCTATTGACTTCTGAAACAGGTAATAACGCAGAAAATCGAGCTGCTGTCACTTCTCAAGTCTTGCAGGATACGGCGTTTTCTGCTGCCGGTATTAAGGTTGGTCAATATGCGGAAAATTTTGCAGTACACGGAATTCAAGCTGTTCAACAGGCTGATAGAGCCGCCTTCGCTCCTCAAACCTGGAAAATTATTTCAAAAATTCCTGAGGGTAAAGTTAAGGATTTCTTTGGTGCGGTATCAAAAACCAGTGCAAGATTGGAACAGGCTTCTGCTGATATCGGTGCAACTTTGATTTCTAAACAGGCAAATATTTTAAGAAAAATTCCTGGACTTGCAAATAATGAGGTTGCTCTCCAAAGAACGGCAGTTGTGGTTGCCAGAGCGGAAGCCGCAGGTTTTGAAATTACAAGTGATACTGTTCAAACTTTGGGTCAAATGTATTTGATTGACGGTAACTTTGATGAACAAGGTTTCTATGAAGGCTTGATAATGTCTATTGCCGGTAACTCAATCGGTCACGCTACAAATTTAAAAGGTGAACTCAAAACCGCAGGAGAAGTTGGGGTACCTCATCCGAAAGCCGAGGTTCCCGGTGCTCCGCATGTTGATGGCGGTACCCACGTAGATGGAGGTGCACACGTAGACGGTGGAACTCATGTCGATGGAGATGTACACGTAGACGGTGGAACTCATGTTGATGGAGATGTACATGTAGACGGTGGAAGACATGTAGATGGCGATGGAACACATGTCGATGGAGATGTACACGTAGACGGTGGAACTCATGTCGATGGAGATGTACACGTAGACGGTGGAACTCATGTTGATGGAGATGTACACGTAGACGGTGGAAGACATGTAGATGGCGATGGAACACATGTCGATGGTGATGGAACGCATGTGCGTGAAAATGACGGTACTGATATGCACGTTGGGGATGATGATGTAATAGACACAGAGGATATTGATGTTGTTGAAGTTATATACGACGATGATGATTTTGCATTTCTTGGAGGTTCTGCGGTTAAATTATTATCTGATGATGGTACCGGTAAGATAAAACTTGAAATTGACGGAAAAGTTGCTGCAATAGAAGTTTCTAATCCTGAAATCAGGAAAATTATTGCAAATGTTTCGGAATCAGGAAGCTTAACTTCAGATGGGATTGCAAGATTACTTGATATTGATCAATTTGCAGGCATGATTGAAGATACTCATATGCGCGGTTTAATCAATGATGAAATTTCCCGTATCGGTAAAGGTACAACTTTGGATGATGTTGAATTCCTTATCGCAGCTCAAAACGCTTACGAAGGTCATAGTTCTATGTACCTTGGCGGAGATAAATGGGGGCGTAAGGCTAATATGTCAACCTTCCACAAGTACTTGAACGATAACGGACTGAATGCAGATTCATTTAGACGTGTTACCGGATTTGATACGGATATGATTTTGGAAAACCGTATGTATGGAATTCGTCAGTATATGAAATCACACCCTAATACTGAAATTTCAAATCATATGTATTCAAAGTATTTAGAGGAAATGGAACTTGTCGGTGTAGATAGAGCCGTTATTCAAAAATGCAGGAACTTAAATACTGATTATGGATGTAAAGTTATGTTATCTGCTGATTTACATGATATTAATGGTGTTTTAGGTGTTCTTGATGCAGAATTTGCTGAATGGAAACAAGCAAGCAGCGGACATTCAAAATTCCCTCCGATTATAGATTTTAGTACTGTGAAATCTAATTGGTATGATTCAACGAGTGCATATGGTCAAGGCGTTGCTGCCGCTTATTCTGAAACAGGATATGATGGTTCGCTTGCTTTTGCAAATATGGATGGTGAGAGTGTAAAATGGGCATTAAGACATGAATTGACACACTCAAATGACTTGAAGCTTGGTTATAATATTCCGCCTCAATATGATTTAGATAAAATTATGCCAAAGAAACCAAGATTGGATGCAGCCGGCAATCAAATGTATGATAGTTCTGGTCGTCCTATTATGGATCCGGATATAGATAACTGCATGTTTGTTGACGAATTTCTAAAAGCCGGAATAGGTAAAGAACATCTCCCATATGCATATAATAACACTTTAGAATTTATTGCTGTTGCTTCTGAAGGTGATTTGAGCAAGTGTTCTCCTCAATTCAGACAAATGCTTGTTGATTTTGGTATGCCTGACTGGCAATTAAATATGCGTCCAAAAGAAATTGTCAGCGACCAAGGTCTGCATGTCGGAAGAAATGAAGGGGCTCGTTCTTCATATTCTTATAATCCGAATAACAGAGATAGCGGATTTGCCGGTTATATTAAACGCTTGTTCGGTAACGATGAACGAACTCAAGGTGCATTCAGATATCATTCGGGAGTTGATGTAATTTCTGCTGATAATTTTGATATGAGCGGTATTTATATTGGCGGTAAAGTCGATGTAATGGGCGAAATGCTTGAAGGTAAACTTCCTAAAGGTCAAGGTGTTATTGTTTCTCCTGATGCAAAAATCAGATTGGCAAACAGTTGGACTTTAGATATGTCTGATCCTCAAGTTAGAAGTATTATTGATAATTTGCCGGAAGGAAAAGTATTAACTGTCGGACGTGGTGGTAATATTGAAGTTACAGGACTTTCAAATGCCTGTGTTTCCGGTAAGCATTTAGAAATCCGCAAGGTTGACGGTGAAATTGTAGTTCGTGATATTTCAACTAACGGTTCTGAAATCTTGGGTAATCGTGGTATAGGCAGAGCTCAACAACTGGCAAGACGTATGGGTACATACCTTTCAAGTATTTCCTTTGACGGAGTTTCAAGTGAACTAAAAGGTATGTGGGCAACTTGTAAGGCTGAACTTAGTGAACTTGCGGATTCAATTTCTTTACCTGATATAAATATTGATACCGCTGCGTTTAAAGCTAAGTATCATCAAGTAATGAACAAATTGTCTGTTCTTGCTTCAAAAGCTACATCTACTCTTAAAGTTCAGATAGAAAAATTGATAGCAAAAGTTAAAGAAATGTTTAACTCTTTAACTTCTAAAGGTGCTGATATAACAATAATGGATGTTCAAGCCGGTTCTCCAAGACCGGGCACTATTAATCCGAATATCACAGGACGTCCGGATTTAGACAGATATGTAACTCCTCAAAATTCAAGGATGCGTGTAACCAGTGAAAACTTAGAATTAGCAAGACAATTTGGGGTTGATGATACCCACTGTCAATTTATTCGTGAAAATCGTGAATTGTTTGGAGAAAATCACACTTTTGGTTATTGGCAGGGACATACTCCTGACGATCAACACCATGGTCCATGGAAAATGCACATGTTTTCGGTAGATGAAGCTGACTGGCAAAGAATGTCACAAACATTGATTCCTTATCTTAACGAACATGGTATTGAATGGAAGACGTTAAGTCTTTTACATGATGTTTCTCATTTGAACGGAGGTATCCAACAAGGTAAAGCATTTACTATTTACCCTCGCGATAATGCTCATATGGAACAAGTAGCCCGAGATTTAGATTATATCATCAAACGTAATAATTTGAGTATTGATGCTTCTGATATTGTCGGTGACAGACAAATGGGCGATACCGGTCGTTTATTCTACCGTTATGAATTTAATTCAAAATCAGCGTTGAATGAAATTTTAGATCTTTCTGATTCAAATGATTATGCCAAATATAAAGGATTATATGACTCAAACGAAAGACGTGTTAATACTCACGGCGAAGGCAGATATTTGGCTGATGATATGACTGCAGCTGATGACCCGTGGTTAAACTTTAACCCTGGAGATGCAAACAGCAGACCGGCTTATGGTAATTCTAATGCCGGAGTTCGTCCACTAAATCAACCATCTCAAATGAATCCAGCTCCTGCGCCGGCACCGGCTCGTGAAATGTCACCTGCTCCAATGGAAGCTCCTGCGCCGGCACCTATGGCGGCACCGGCACCGAGCAGATCAATGAATGTTCCTGCTCAGGAGTCAACTCAAGGTTTATCAGTTCTTAAATCTACCGAATTAACCTCTTCATCAGGATGGCAAAACTTTAAGACAAATTCAGGTGAAATTACTATAGTAAATTCTGACGGTAAAATCTATTTTGGTAGCGTTGGTTCTGATAATATCAAACAAATTACGTTAAGACCGGGTGAAACAAGAACCCTTGGTACTACACCAAAAGGTGAAACCATAGTATTAGAACGTACTGCCGGTGGTTCTTATTCTGTAAAAACCATGGGTGAAAAGAAACGTTCATTTATGGATAAATTATTTGGACGCAACAAGACCCCGCAAAGTGATTATACTCCGCCGGCAAATCAAGGTGGAGCACAAACTTCTGCTGCAAACGGCGGTATTGAAATTGTAAATAAAAGGATGGAACCGACTGATTCTTCTACACCTACAAACATTGTAAGAGATTCCTATCGTGTTGTTGCAAAAACAGCTGACGGAAATCTTATTTCAGCTCAAATTTCAGGTGATAATTTTGTAATCAATAAAAATGGGCAAATTACGGAAATTCCGCTTTCTGAATTGAAAGAACAAGGAACAATCAGTATTAGAGAGTCAAGCACAGATACATATTTGTTGTGTACTATGGATAAGTACGGACGAGTAAGTGTAAGACACAGCCAAACTCCTGATTCTTTTACTCCGGTTGGTACTAAACCGGGCTCAAAGGTGGCTGATTCGGGAGCAGAAGCAAGAACCCCTGAAAGAATATCCGGAACAACGCCAAGAACTCAGTCTGCCGAGGTTGCAAGATTAACCGAGCTGCGCAGAAATAATAAGACCCAGTACGAAATGACTACGATGAAGGAGTTAAATAAGCTGCAACAAACAAATTCTGCGTTGTATCAAAAACTTGATAGTATGGGGCTTCTCCGCGGACTAAATGAACCGGGGCATAACCAAATTTCAGAAAGATTGTTAAGTGCAATTCAGCTTGAAAACCAAGGTCGTACTTTGGTAACAAAACTTCCTGAAGGAACTTCACCTTCTCAAATCGGTAATTTTGTTGCTGATGGTGATGTTTGCAGTATCAATGGTAAGTTGTATGCAAACGACGGTGGTCAGGCTGTTGAATTGAATTTGTCACCAGAAAAATTTGAAGAATTATTCCCGCCGGTTGAAACTGCAATGCTTCAGCAAACAATGTCATCAAGGGATTGCTGGTTCCTCTCAAGTTTAGGCGGTGCAATGGATTCACCTAAAGGCAGAGTTGAACTTTATAAGAGATTCTCTCAAGTTGGCGATGATATTATTCTTCAATCTTCAGGAGCATCAAGACCTGATATTAAATTCCCGGGCGGTAAAGTCCATAAATCTCCGTTACAACTGAATGGATCATTGGGCTTACAAATGCTGGAACAAGGAGCTGCGGTTGATAGGGTTGCATTAAATAGAGCAATGCAAGGTGTTTCTGAAATTGACATATTTAGTTTTAAAGATGCTGATAAGCTTCTCGGTCGCTTGAGTAACGGAAATAACCAAGGCAGTGGTATTGGTTTACTTGGAAGATTTGACAAAACTGTTGTCGGAGGCGCAGAACATTCTGCGTTGAATGCAGCACAGCTTGAAGACATGAGGAATTTGATTATCACGACCGCAAATGACCCGAATACAGCAACTTTGATTTCTCTTAATAACCCGGGTCAAGGCATTGGTTTTGGTATGGCGAATGGTCACGCGACAAAAATTGTCGGATATAATCCTGAAACAGGTATGGTTGATATTATTGACCAGCAAAAACAAGGCGGTACCGGTATAATTAGATCTTGTCCTCTCGAGGTTATTATGGATAATATTGCATCTTTGACTACAACTAATTTTGCAAAACGTTAATTTAGGGAATCAATTTTTGCCTATAGGGTATATCAGCTCAAAAATCCGTTTAATATTTTATAAATATCATTTAATTTATTTTTATTACTATTAATAAGTCGTTGGATATCTTTATCCAAGTCAACTTTACCATGAGGATAAAATTCAAAATCAAAAAGCTGCTTTGGGGTAATGTTCAACGAGTTGCAAAGAAGTGCTAAGGTTTTTGCGGTCACAAAATTTGTCCCGCATTCAATAAAAGATAAAGAACGACAATTCAAATTGATTCTTTCGGCAAGTTCTTCTTGTGTTAATCCGTTAAGTTCTCTGTAATATTTTAGGTTCTTTCCGAATTTCTTTTTTATATCTTCCATAAATGTTCCTCAACTCTATTTTCTGTTATTAATAACTTTTATTAAACGTATTTACGATTACTAAAATCTATGTTAAAATAGCTATAGGAGGTGTAATGTTTAAGAGGTTAAAGACTAAAATTGCTGCGTTTACCTTGGCGGAAGTTTTGGTTACGCTTGGTGTTATCGGCATTGTCGCAGCGTTAACAATACCATCTCTGATGACAAATTATAAGAAAAAAGTTACGGCAATAAGGCTTAAAGAAGCTTATGCTATTATAAAACAAGCTTATCGTCTTGCGGAAGCCGAATATGGCCCCGGTGAGGGGTGGCAGGAATTTAATGTGGCATGGGATTATGAAACCGGTAAAGGCTCGGCTGGTGATGATGCCACTGAATCTGCTGTAAAAAAATATTTAGCTCCATATGTTGGAGCAACAAACTGGGACCGTAATCGCCCCCAAAAACTGGGTTTACCAAAACAGTTGAATAGTAAGTTCACAGCTAATCTTTTTGATCCGATAAGATTAAGGCTTAAGAATGGAATGATACTTGATATAAGTACCATATACAATGATTGGGATACTTTTGTTTGGATGCCGATATTTATTGATCTTGATGGTGATAGCGGACCATATGAGCTCGGTAAGGATGTTTTTGTTATGGCATATTATATACCCAAACCCAAAAAAAAAGGTAACCAATATATCCGCAAAAACGACAGTGGAGCATATCTTATAGGGGAAGGTAACTCTGAAGAGGATTTGAAAAAAATGGGTAACTATGGCTGCCAAAACGGAACAACTAACGGACCGATGATTGGTGCCAATTGTGGAGCATGGGTTATGCAAAATAATTGGGAATTTCCGAAAGATTATCCTTGGAAATAATTAGTTGGGCAAGTATGCCCAACCTACTGTCTTTTAACAAATTGTAATACTTTTGGCAATTTTTCACTTGATTAGTTTTTATAAACATGTGTAGTGTACAAAAGAAAGAAGGTTATACATGACAACAATCAATCAATCAATTTCAAGCTCTCCTGCTTTTAGAGGTAAAGTTACTCAAAAGGAAGTAGCCAAAGTTCTTAAACATGCATTTACTAACCAACTACCTCGCGATAAACATGAGGCAATTGCACAAGTACAATCCGAAAGTTTCAGGGTGTATGCTAACACCGTAGCAAATAAGTGTGCTGATAAATTAGCTGAAAAAATAGCAAAAAATGCTTACAAGCCGCAATAATGATAGATAAATATTTCTAAACGACCTCAAGAATAAAACATAAACCCTAAATTTAGACAAAGTAAAAAGTCGAGTGGGGCGGTTGGGCATACTTTTCAAATAATTTTAAGTAGGTTGGGCATACTTGCCCAACAACACTGGCTTATAAAGGAATATTTAGTCCCTTGTGTAAAAAATTATTCCATCTGTATCAATACTGTTTTTCATTCCTTCGTGAGTTAGATTTATGTAATCAATGACGTCAAATTTATACGGTGTAGGTAAATCGTATAAATCGGAAGCTAATTTGTACAAATGTTCGTCGTTTGACCATACCGCAAAGTCTACATCAGAACCATTATGAAACGTTCCCTTTGCGCGGGAACCAAAAATTACAACCTTTTCAATATCCGGACGGGATTTAAAAAATTGCGTTAATTCATTTATTGTTCGCTCGGGCAATCCAAAGTTATTCATTGTTGACCCACTCTTTAAATTCTGCAAGTTCATCATAATATATTGAAGCTATTTCTTTCAACATAAGATTTACTTTTTCTTGATTGTATTCGTGTGAACAAGCATTTCTGGTTTTTAGCATATCAATCCAAAGCTGGGCATTTTTTAATAGATTTATTGAAAAAGCTTCTTTTATAACATCTCGTGGTGCAAAAACTTCAATGCCTTTTTCAAATAGCATATCTTTTATAACTTTCCAGCCAAGCTCAATCACAATTTCAAAACTTTGTGTCATAGCAAGCTGATATGTTTCCTCAGTATTATTCCTCGCAAAATTAGTTCTCATGCGAGAATATAAATCGAAAGTTCTATTAAAATTTTCGATTCGTTTTTGAAGTCTTGTCATTTTTGCCCCTTATTAAAAAAGACCCCGAAGGGTCAATTTTGTTATATGGGGCAAGCAATGGTACAGGGTTAGAAAATTATTGCATAAGATTTGCTCAGTTGAGTTTACATGAAAGTGAACTCATCATGAATATCAAGCATTGGATGTGCGCATAATAAACTTAATATCTATTCCACAAAGGAAAATTATTTTTATTTGATAAGACAATGACTTTCAAACACAATACTGGCAATAGTTTTATCCTGATTGCTTATTGCTGAAAAATGAAAATATTTAAATAAATCACACCAAAAATTTTTCTTTGAATAAAAAGGATTACTCACCCCTCAATATGTCAATCCCTTTTTGAGCCTGTTTGAGTTGTCCATAATAATATTCCAGTTCTTGCTCAGATGTAGCTGAATTAAGTATTTGTAATGCCTTTGTATAAAAAGGACTGTCTTTAGATGTTACATGCTCTAGGTTGAGTCCTACATCTTCTATACTTAGGTTAAGGGCTTGTAATATCTTTGTAAGCGTTGAATATGTAGGAAAATACACACCTGTCTCAATCTTTGAAATATGCTTCTCATTAGCTCCTGCAAGTTCTGCGAGTTGAGCCTGTGTTAAGTTCTTTGCTTTTCTTATTTGTTTCAGTTTTTGTCCGAAAGTGTTTTTGTTATTAGTCATAACATGTCCTCTTACTAATTCTAGTGAATGAAAGAGACACAATAAACAGGGATAAAGGATACAAATTTAATAAATACTTGTCGTGATTAGGATACTTTTCGTATATTTGTGTTACTATTGTTTTAAGAGTAGGAACGTGTCCTGCTAGATTATGAGGAATAAGAATATGGCAGATGAAACAAAAGTATGCCCTTATTGCGGGGAAGATATTAACATCAATGCTATTAAGTGCAAGCATTGCGGAGAGTTTTTAAATGGTTCAACACAATCCACAAAATACATGGACTCTTTGGATGTGGATGACTCTTGGAAAGAAAGATTTAAGCTGATTGAAAAATATTATATTGACGGTTTATGTTGGAAACCTACAGAGGATTATAAAAAATTAGCACCTAAAGAAGCAAATAACATTTTTCAAAATATAGTTTTTAAAAACGGTGGTATTGGAACTTTTATCTCCGTTACGTTATTTGGAATTTTTTATTATTTTGCAAAGAAAATGTGGATTAAAGGACTTGCGTATATCCTTATTGCTCTTGTAATAGAATTCATCATATACTTATTATTCGGTTTAAATATCGGAGATTATAGGTTAAATTCAGGATTTTGTGCTGGGCTTGCAGTTATTGCTCCGTTTGATTACTACAGATATAAGGTACTGGGAAAGCAGTGGTAGAATACAGGCATGAGTAGCGATAATAAAATTTGCCCGTATTGTGGTGAAGAAATAAAAACGACAGCAATTAAATGTAAGCATTGCGGAGAATTTATTGGAAATAAACCTGTGAATAATTCTCAGAAACAAAATAGCTTTAATGTAGGATGTTTACTTTCTATTGGTATTGTTATTTTATTGTTTCTTTTGGGAACACTTGATGAATATTCCAGCGAAAATACTTATACGGGATTTGGTGGGGTGGACTCTGCTTTATCTAATTTAGGTGGACAAGCAGCTAATTGTGCTGAAAGCGGTACAGGGAAATCGCTGGTTAATGAACTTGAAAAAATGATAAATGATAGCTCGCCTAATAACAATCCTGTCCTTTACTATCTTAAAGAAAAAAATCCTGATTTAAAGTTTGATATAAGTAATCCGAGATGGGATGAAAGTGTATATGATATGGACAGATGTAGGGCAGACATTACATTCAAAAATTATAACCCTGAAACCATTGCAGGTTACACTGGTTATGGAAACAATAGAAAATCTTATACTATTGATGAAGCTCAATATGGGGTTACTTATTATGTATCAGAGCTTGGCGGGAAATATAAAGCCACTATTAGAGCGGTAGGAAGCGACCCTATTGAAGGATATTATGATTAAAAGGAGAAATGTATGGCAGATGAAAAAAGATGTCCGTATTGTGCGGAGATAATTGAAGGAACAGAAGAAAAATGTCCTCACTGCGGAGAAAAGCTAGGAGACACAGAAAAAATTGAAATCGAGATTAAACCTAAAAATACTACACAAGAAAATTCTTTGCCACCACAACATCCACAAAGCAAAAAACAAACACCGATTACTAAATTTATACATAATGTTACATTATGGGCTTGTGTTATAGCATTCTTTAGCGGGTGCGGAATTCTTTTTGCTGGAGAAATTGGAATAGCCGATATTACAATAAATTTAATTTATTGGGTAATGGCGATTTTCTTCTTATTGGTATGGAAATTTACAGAGTAATTTGCAGGAGATAAACATGAATGAAGATGAAAAAATATGCCCGTATTGTGGGCAAGTTATAAAAAAGGTTGCGGTTAAGTGCAAGTACTGCAAAACCTTTTTGCAAGAAAAACAAGCTAATACTACAACTATTAAAAACAATTCCTCAATGGGGATAAAATTAAGTCTAATTCTTTTGGGAGTATTATTGCTTGTTGGGACGGTTATATACTTTAATAATCAACAAATATCTGCACTGTTTCATAAAAATGCTAATGTTGCAGAAGAAAGTAACAGAGGAAACCAAACAGCGAAATTGATATTTGAAATTGTTTCAAATCAACCCAAAAGTATTATTCCTAAAAATCTGACAGATGAAGCTGAATGCAAGTTAAGAGTCATTTTAAAGGATTACAATACAGATATTGTAAAAACTCCAAAGAAAAATGAGCTTACTGTTGTTTTTTACGATAATTATACGCAAAATGATTATAAGAGAATAATAGAAAAAATAAACGAGCCGTTGCTAATATTTGGCGATAATAGATTAAGCAGTAAAGATTTAAAAAAGGTTTCTTTTTATAAAGATAAATACGAACATAAAGAACACTTATCAATTAAATTTAATGAAGCTGGTTCAAAACAATTAACTGATATAACCTCTAAATTAATCAGAAAAAGTTTGCCATTTATATACAATGGAAAAGTAATAGCTTCCCCTACCATAATGGAAGCTATAACTGGGGGAGAAGCTGTAATTAGTCTTGATAATAGTGTTAGCATTGATAAAAAAGAATTTATTAAAAGCATAAAAGCGGATATGGATGGCGTTTCTTTCTCGTTGCAAAGACCTGTTTTTGATATGATAACTTCAATAAATAATGCCGAGGAACAGTTTAAGAAATATTTAGAAGCTAAACACTCAACAGATGAAACTTGTAAGGCATTTGTGAAATTATTTGATGAATTAATAGCTTTTCGAAGTTATATTTACGAGCAAAGAGATAAGTTTGGCTTAAGTCCATTGGAAACTATGACAATCAATAAAATTGAATTAAAAAATGAAGGATTTAATGAAAAAACAAAACAAAGAATTAATAGGATAATTTCCCCTGCCACTTCTTTGGTATATCTTGAAACTAGTCAAGATTATTTTGCAGTTGTGCAAATTAATTATGATTATCTTTTAAGCCGTTATTCTCAATATTTAATTCCTGAGTGGCGAGAATATTTAAGCCTAGAAAAAGAAGAAAGCATAGATTATTCAATAGGTGCTTGGTATGATGATGAACACTGGGGAGATATATATTTCAAGTGGGTTAATAAATGGGAGGATTTTTTAAAACGATACCCTGATTTTTACAGAAAAGAGGAAATCAAAGAAAATATAGAAGGAATTAAGGAAACATTTTAATGAAAATTATAAAAGACGGCTTTTAAGCCGTCTTTATTGCAGATAAACAAAACGAAAGTAAATCATAATTAATTATTGCTGAATACTATGAATAAAGTTATATAAATTACCAACAGAAGTATTGTATTGCTTAGCTATCAGGGTTTTAGGCACTCCTAAAGATACTAATTTCATAATATCCTCTGTATGTGGGTCTAATTTAGATTTACCCTTGCCACGAGGGCGACCGAGTTTGACTCCCGCTAACTTTTTGGCTCTCAAACCCTCTGTAGTTCGTAAGCTGATTAACTCCCTCTCTATTTGAGCAACTAGAGCAAAAATTGTCTTGGTGACTGTAGAAGCAATCGAATTATCCATATTGCAAAAGTTTTCTTTAAGGGAATACATGGTAATACCTTTATCTTGTGTTAATTGGATTACTTCTAATATTTGAATAGTTGACCTTGCAATCCTAGAGAGTTCAGGAACGATTAGAATGTCTCCCGATTGCATAGAGTCTAGCAATGCTCCTAGCTTACGGTACTTGTAACTGAATTTACCGCTAACTTTTTCTTCTGTAAACTCAACATTACCGAGCTTCATACGGTTTGCAAACTGTAGTATATCAATCTTATTCTTTTCAGTATCCTGTAAAACAGTAGATACTCTCAAAAATGCTTTTGTTGCCATGGTGATTTTACCTCTTTTCAATAAAAACCTTATTTTTGATTTTTCTTATATGTATTTCTACAATGAAAGACATAGCTTTTTATTGTATGGATTTATACAGTTAAAACGGTCGTTTTTAGTGTAAGTTGATTAAGGCTTCAACTTCAACTTTGATATTGTATAAGTTCTGCTCTATTGTTTCTGATAGAGATATGAGTCCTGTTAATGACCTCTTATCATGCCTTGAGTCCAAGCCTAGTAAGTTGTCTTTCAATGCTATTACAAGCCCGTATGTATTGTGTATGAGCGCCAATATATCCAATGTTTCCATGTTGTATTCCCTTTATCCTGTATTCTCTTAAGAAGTGTAGAGCCGAAGCCCTACACTATTGTAAACTTTCTGTAATTACTTTGTTTGATAAAAGCATTGTATAATTCAAGATATTTTTTCTTGAAAGCAGTTGTATTAAAGTTGTTTCTAACAATGTTTTGAAAACGAACTGTAAAAGCTCCAATTTGCATTTCTTCTAATCCTGTTTCATCAAGTACAGATTTAATTAGAGCTTCTTTTTCCTTTTTCATTTCTTCAAGCTCATTGATTTTAGCTTCTAAAGTTCTGATGTCTCTGATTTCGTTTTCTAAGTTTGATGTAATGATAACTGTTGCCATAATTTTTGTCCTTTCGTTTTGTTTGTCCTTACTTTTTTATATTACATCACTTATGATAGAATTACAACATGTGTGATGTAATACATTTACACTTCTTTACATTTCTATCAAGTATGTTGTATTAACATCAATAATGATGTAATATATGGTTATGGTTAATAAGAACGGAAAACAATTAAATAGGCTGGAATTAAAACTACAAAAGGATATAGAGGCTATTATGGCAGATAATGAAGTCAAGTTCTCTATAT